>JAKISF010000050.1 GCA_021648725.1 Bacteroidales bacterium
ATTTTTGTTAGAATTACAATTACTATTGATGCTTTAATTGTGAAATTTTTCATAGCTTTGGATTTTAGATTAAAACCACTAAATTAGCTATAAAAACACTAACGCCCAATTAATTTATAATTCCGTTTTTTTTTTGTTCAGATAAATCTTTATCAAAAATATACTCACAATAAGGATTATAATCTCTGTATGTGTAAAGAGGTGTTTGATTATGGCTGTTACTTGTTGTGAATGCTTTGAAGGTTGCATTGTCATATACTCGAAACCCTTTTTTTAATCGAACTTCATAAGTTGCTTTGTAAGTAACATTACCCCCTGGATTTATCGTATTTGTTGCATTAATATAATCTTGCTCAACAGTATAAGGATTTTTATCATTCCCTATCCAAAAATTTGGTGCAGGCTCAAACGGAAAATCCATTGTTAAATCATAAGTTTCCGGAGGTTTCATAAAAGTAAGCCAATATAGATTATGTAAAAACATGTAATCTAAACCGTTTGCATATTGAGTGGGTTCATTTATTAAATCACTTGGTTTGTAAAAGATAGTGTTTACATCTCCTAATCTATTTCTCCACCAGTAATTATTACTTATTTCACTTAAATTCTCTACCCCTCTTTGCTTTATCCAAGGACCGCAGTCTGTAGCTTGATTTAAAATATATAGAAAATTATCCTTATAAGAGTTATATATATCAGCTCCAAGTTCTTCTTCAATATCAGCATCATTAAGGATACTGTAAATTGCAGGAAGTCTTTCGTTAGATGAAATGCCTAGTAAAAAAGAACTAAATTGGTAAAGATTGAAATAATAACCTAAATTAAATTGCCCTGCAATCATTGCAAGATTTAAAGAACCAAACGGTCTGACCGGAATACTATGTATAGTGTCTGTTAAACCCGGTATATCATAGTCCATATCAATTGTAATGTTTATTTTTTCTTCTGTTAATCCTATTCCCATTACATTAAAAGGGAATATTCCTAATGATAAAGGAGCAGCTAAAATAGAACCCGGTGTTTGTAGATTTGAATAATCATCTCCACAGATTTTATTACCGGCTTTTGCAAACAGGTAAGATAAAGCTATAGTACCACCACCGTTACCCGTGGCAATCCATTCATTTGTAACCGGGTTTCTCAACCACCAACGTCGATGTAAATTAAAATCTAAAAAGGAAAGTGCTAATACGGTACGATAAGCAATATTTTTTGACCATTTTTTTACAGTGACTTGATGTCCTAATAAATCGGTAAAAGTTGCAGGGTCATCCACTAATTTCTCAATAAATGCTAAACCAAGCAATAAAGCCCAAACTTCATCTTGGCTTTCAATTGATCTGTTATTAGACTTTACAACTTTAGAGTTAAACATAGCTTCTGTACTATGTATTGTTCTGTTCGGGAAAGCATTTTTTAATTGACCGTTATTATAGTCTAATATATTTGCATTTGGATTAATAGGGTATAATATTTCTCCTGGGGAGGGTTCATCTAAGTTCCTCATACATTCATGCCATGGTCCATCATCAACACATTGCCCGTCCCAATCTCCTCTTAAAAAGAAACCATTTAAATCTTGTGGGAATATTATGTGATTGTCAATTTTTTGCCAAAAATCAGGATCGTTATCATTAAGAGGAGGATTGCTGATTCTTGCTCTAAAGAATTTTTCAGCATTTAAATCTGTACGGTCAAAAGATTCCAATGCCCAAGCAATTTTTTGCAGGGTTTCGGCAGCATGTTCATCTTCACCGTAATCTTTTAATAAGCGATATTCTGTTGCTAACACACATAAATATTCGGCAAACGGCTGTGTTGGATTTTCTCCTGAACCAAGCCATTGTATTCCATAAAGAAAGCGTCTTCCAGCAGGCCAATTTGTTCCTTGTTTTTCCGGCATGCCTACAATCATGTATTTTTCTTCAAGCCGGTCTCTATAATGCCAATAACGGTTTAGATTATTTTCAATCGTTTGCGAATATGCAAAACTTATGATTAAATTAAACAGAAATAAAATTAAGTATTTTTTCATAATCTTTATTATATCTTAAAATGCCGTGTATGTTTCTTTAATCTTTTTATTGTAATTTTCAATAAGTGTATCGTATTTTAAAATAAAACTTCTATTATCGTAGTATTCTATAAATCTTGATATTTTTACTGATATAGTATCATAATCATAGGGTATAAATATTAATGAATCACCATTAATGTTTATTTGATAGCTAATCCATGTATTATTACAAAGATTTAGCATATCACAACCATCTTTACCCAAATACATAAATGAATTCTTTTCACAATCTTCAGCGTTTTCAAATTGAAATGTATAGTTTTCAAATTCATTATTTATATTGTAAACAGCTTCTTCTGTTTTTCGCCATTGATGTTCTCGTAAAATATCACTGAATGATTTAAATATTGGTTTTTTACAATTCGTCATACTAAACAATATGAAAAGCAATAGGATTACTTTTAAATATTTGTTCTTATATAAGTTATACATAATACTTTTATTTTTTAGGTATGTAATTTATAAGATTAAATTGTTCTCCATATAGATATTCATAAGTTAAAAAACCGTTTTCTTTATTGTAAAAGTATTTATAAACGGCAGAGTCCTCAGTACATGTATAGCATAGAACATATTCTACATTAAAATAGGTATTATCACTATTGTAATAAGCTCCAATATCCAGAGAATAAGCTTGTCTTCCAGGAGGTCTTCCGAATGATGCACTAAAATTTGTTTCATTTTCATCGTCATCATATACTAAACTTAAGTATGGACGTTTATCATTTTCGAATGGTTCATTAAGATTATTAAGATAATAAGTCATTTTCTCAACATAAAATTCAGTGGCACAAAATAAAGCTTCAGATGTTTCTTTATACACAAACTCATCTGTAATTTCCTCAATTACCAATGTGTCATAATTATTTAAATTACTTTTGTATATGAAGGTGTCGTTTAAATTAAAACTAAGTTTGTCTTTTTCTTTAATATCGTAGTATTTAGTTGCAGGGCAACATGAAGATATAAAAATTGCTGTTAAAATAAATAGTATCGTTATTAAAATGTATTTTTTCATAATGATTGTTTTAATTTTATTACTATTACAAAAACTTGTATGAAATTGTTAAATTGCAATAGACAGTATAATTTTTAGTTTCTATATCAAAAACCAAATAATTGTATTTTTTTATACCGCTGTTTATTCCAAGGAAAAATGAATCGTTTAATTTATAGTTTAAACCTGCATTAACGAAAATAGCATGCATTTTAGAAATATAGAGATAAATCCCTTCAAATGAGTAAATATATTCAAGAGCAATAAAGTCATTCCCATATCCGGGCGGGTCAGTTTGTAATATTTTCCCGCTTTTTGAAATTATATTTGTAAATGAATAGCCGGCTCTGATGTACGGTGTAATTTTATTTTCTGTCAATAACTCAAATTGTAAATAAACAGGAAATTCCCATAGTTTATAATATTGGACGGCATCAAGTGTATAACTTCCATATTCAAACAATTCAACCGGAACATTATTTTCTTTCCATGATAATGTTGTATGCTTTGTGCCTGCCCCGATTCTGAAATATTTAATAGGTGAAACAGAGACTTCGATGCCTTCTTGAAACCCGATTGCACCGTTTCGGCTATACTCAGGATGTGAAAGTGTATCAGAATTAAAAAAATAATTTGCACCGCCTGTTAATGTTGCTTCAAACTTTTTTTGAGAGAAGATTGCTGTGCTTATTAATATGAATAGTATTGTTAGTTTTGTTTTCATGTTGTTGTTTTATTTTAAGCTGAGACGCAAAATGTTGCGTCTGTACGACTTTATTTTTGTTCCAACTGTTTTATTCTTTTGTCTTGTTCGATGATATATAGTGTAAGTTCTTCGATTTTTTGTAATAAAAGTGTTTGGTTTCGGGCAAGTTTTATGCCTTCTTTTTTTACATCCTCAGAAGTCGGAATGTTGGGTAAATGTCCGTTTTGTTTAATGTATTCCTGAAGTTTCTCAATCGATATTAATTTATAATCTTTATCAAAAACATAATCGGGCCATGGGTTTGTTGCTTGTACGGCAATTTCATCTGCAACCCAAAGTTTATCATGTATTTCAACTACTCCGGTATTCGTAATTTTAAACGGTACTGTATTGTTTTTTATATCCTTTATCCAAAAACCGTCTCCTGTGCTTGAAGAGCTTATAGCAGCAATAACCCAATGTTGCAAGTTGGTTTCAAAGCCGAATGCTGCTAAATCAGAATTTGTCGGTTTTTTGACTTTGATAAAAGGTGTATTCCAATAACCGCCTGACGATTTACTTATTTCTAACTCTTTGCATAAAATTTTCCCGTCTTCTCTAATAACTGCAACATAATTATAATCTTTATTTTGGTATTTGTTTATAAAATACCAACCGCTGTTAGTCATACCCAAACCGAGATAATAATCGCCGAGGCTTGATTTGTTTGTCGAAGCCCATACTGTTCCGAGCGGGCTTTGCAATCTCGCACTCCAACCGTTGTTTGTCCATGCTTCCATTTCATTATCCAAAATAAGCAGTCCGTTTAGTTTGATATTTGTTAAATCCGAGCCGTCGCCTGTAAATTTTGTTGCGGTAAGGGTTCCGTTGCCCGAGAAACTAAACTTAGTCTCCGGCTCAATATTTTGCCCCGATACTATTTCATCCGGGTTATATCTAATATATTTTAATTTTAAAGTATCATTCGCATTTTCAATATCCCATTTATAAAATATAGCAGGTGTTGTAAAGTCTGAAACCGAATTATTATTTTTCGGATATTCCACTGACGTATCAACTTTGTTGAATAATCGTATTGCTGTTTTTCGAGAACTGCTGCCTGTTGCACTTTTACTGAGAGTGTATATTTCAAGATATTTTGAGGGGGTTGTTGTTCCTATCCCGACATAACCGTTTTTTCTGTAAATATTGCCGTTGCTGTTTTCCTGCCATAAAATATTAATATCCGCACCGGTTAAATATCCGGCATCGGCATGGTTGCCCCACGAAAAAGCCGTGTTCCAATTTGCAGTATCAACGGCTGTAATCCCGGAGCTTATATGCGAACTGAAAACAGGGTCGGTTTCAGTAAAGTTTTGAGAAAAATCGTAAGCCGTATTCCAATTAACGGTATCGCTTTGTGTAATGCTTCCGGCTACGGAATTGTTAAAATCAGAAATAAGCAAATAATTTGAAAAGGTATTACTTTCAGGAATATTCATCCAACTTGCGGCGTTTGTATCGTAATATGAAAAAGCTTGCAAATCGGTATCAAAAACCAATAAAGCATTTGCGGGACTGCTTATTGCATTTTTTTGGCTTGTTGAAAGACGGGGAATGAGTAATCCTTTGTTTGTGCTTTCTATTTGCAAGGCAGCAGAATTAACAGGGCTTAACGTTCCTAAATATAATTGACCGGCAGAGGTTAATGACATTATGTTTAATGAATCGAAAGTGTTGTTGTACTTAAAACTCAAATTTCCTTCGTCAATAATATCCCAAATTTCTTTATCGTAAATTTGTCCTTTCTGAAAAACGGTTTCTAATCTCATAACCGAAAACGAACTGTTTACATTTCTGTCAACAAAAAGGTGTAATAATTGTTTTGGGATTTCAACTCCTATACCTATATTCCCGCCGGTATGGTAAATATCCCCTGTGTAGGGGTTTATGGTTGTGCCTATGGCTAATTGTGCCTCTGATTTAGTTGTTACGAAAAAAGTAATCATAAGAAAAATAATCGGCATTAATCTTGCGGGGGGGGGGTAATTTGCAAAATTTCATATTTAGTTTTTTAAATTAGGTAATTGAATAGTTAAAAGTAATGATAAGTTTAATAAAATACAAAAAAAACACGGTTTTTTCCGTGATTTTTGTAAATTAATATTATTAAAATTTAGCACCAATAACTAAAATGTCGTCAATTTGCTCATAATCTGCCATCCAGCGCTCAATGGTTTCATTGAGATGTTTTCTTTGTTCTTCCATTGTTTTGTCTTGAATGGATAGTAACATTTTTTTGAAACGCCCGGTCATAAATTTTTTGTCTCTGGGACCTCCGAATTGGTCAGCGTAACCGTCGGAGAAAGTATAAAGAGCATCGCCTTTTTGAAGTTCTATTACATTGTTTGTGAAGTCTTGTGCAATGTCAAAATCGTAAATACCTATCGGCATTCTGTCGGCATCGTAAATTATTATTTCATCGTTTCTGACAATATAAAGCGGATTGAATGCTCCTGCAAATTCAACTGTATTTTTTCCGGGAGTTATTTTACAAAGGGCAATGTCCATTCCGTCTTTTGCTTCTTGTGCTTCGCCTGTTTGGTGTAATGCCTCAATCACTTTCAGTTTTAGTTTGTCAAGAACTTCGGAAGCTTTCAGTTCTTTTTTAGAGGTTCGGATAATGTCGTTAAGGAATGAAATTCCGAGCATACTCATAAACGCACCGGGAACGCCATGCCCCGTGCAATCGGCTGCTGCATAATATGTTATGTTATTTTTTTCGGCAGCCCAGTAAAAGTCACCGCTAACTATATCACGAGGTTTAAACAGAATGAAGTTATCAGGAATTATTCTGCTTATTAATTTTTCGGGCGGTAAAATTGCATGCTGAATTCGTTTTGCATACAAAATACTGTCTTCAATATCTTTTTTCTGATGTGTAATTTCATCTCGTTGTTCTTCGGCTAAATCACGTTGTGCTTTTATTTCTTCTTTTTGAGCTTCAAGTTCAATGTTTTTGTCTGTTATTTCGGCTGTACGTTCGGCAACTGTTGCTTCTAATTTTTCGTTTTGTTTTCTGAGAATTCTCATTCTCCATTTTTGAACTAACCAAAAAGCAAAAAGTATAAGAATTATTAGAGGTACAATAAACCACCATTCTAACCAAAAAGGTTTTTTTATTTCAAAATTAATACTTTGATAGTAGCTCCAAATACCGTCTTTTCCTTTTGTTCTGAATTTAAAGCTGTATTTTCCGGGAGGCAAGTAGGGGAATACTGCAATATTTTTTTTGCCTTTTGATGCGGCAAACTCATTATCTAATCCTTGCAGGTAAAATTCATATTCAACTGAATTTTCATCTTTAAAAGATAAGCCTGAAATTTCAAATGTAATATTATTTTGGTTTGAACTTAGTTTTTTCGGCATATTCAGGAATCGTTCACCGTTAATAATTATAGATTCTATTCGGCAAACAGGTGTGTATTTTTCAACTTTTTTCTTTTTTATGTCAAAAGTTGCAATTCCGTGATATGTTCCTATCCATAATGTGTTTCTTTTGTCAAGATATAAGCCGTCAACAGATATTTCGTTGCCTAATAATCCGTCTCTTGAATCAATAACAAATTCGACATTATTTGTAACTTTATTGTAGTAATTTACGCCTCTGTCTGTTCCTATCCAAAGCATATCCGGGTTCTCTGCATGTTCAATTGCGGTTACCAGCCGATTATTGTATATGGCAGGATTTACAAAATATATTGAATCGTTTTGGAATTTTGCGAGACCGTTCTGAGTTCCTACCCATAAAAAGTTTTCAAAATTATTATTGTCGGAATTAAAAACAGAATCTTGGAATAATGCCCATGTATGATAGTTTATTTCTTTAAATTTATTGAATGTTGTATCTTGAAAAATTACTAATCCGGTATTGTTTGCTCCGATTATTTTGTTTTCAAATTCAACTAATTGTGAGATTAACGCAGTTTCGGGGTTTTCAATTTTCAGAAGTTCTGAATTGAAGTTCTTTAAGTAATATACTATACCTGAATTTCCTGTTAAAAGAAATATTTCGTTATTTTTTGATATAAAAATATCATTAAGGTGAAATAATGAGTTTTTAAATTTTTTATGTTTTTTTATTCTGAGTGATTTAGGGTCGATTAAATATAGGTCTTTGCTGTCGGCAATAACAATGTCTTTATTATTTGTTTCAGTTATAACAAATGAGTTATTTTTAAGTTTTAGTTTATCGGTAAAATTTGAAATATCTCCTTTTATATAATAAACTCCGGTGCTCATTCCTACCCAAACTCTTCCGTTGTTATCTTTAAAAACAGAGTTTATTGTGCTGTTTAAATCTTTAGGGTATAGTGTTCTTAAACTTTTATTTGTAAGTTTTTGCATGCCTCCGGAAAATCCGAACCAAATATTTTCTTCGTTATCAACTAAAAATGAGTTTATTTTATGGTTAAGCATACCTATATTATGGTCATAAACAATAGGTTTTTGTTTCAGAGTAAGAAGTTGAAATATTTTAAAATCTGAAATCAGCCAAATTGAACCGTCTTTTGTTTGTTTAATATCGTTTATTTGGATATTATGTATGTTTAGAAGTTTGTTTAAGGGTATTGCTTCTTCAATGTTTTTTATTTTAATATCGGTATAATAAAATCCGCTTCGAGTAGATATCCATAGTCTGTTGTCGTTATCATAAAGGGCGAATAATGAGAATTCATTTGTAATTTTAGAGACTGTTTTATTTTTAAGAATATATAAGCCTTCTCCGGATGCAATAATAAGTTCGTTTGTTTTTTTGTTTTTAGAAATTGAGTTAACTTTTACAGGAAGGTTTTTAATTTCTTTATTCAAACAGATTTCATTGCCGGTTTTCGACAAATAATGTATGCCTTCATCTCCGAAAAATAATATTTTATCTTTGTCAATGAATATTCCTTTAAAAGATATTCCTTTAAAATAATTTTTTATTTTCTCTGTTTTTTTATCAAGAACTGAAATTCCGTTTAAACCTGCAAAGTAAATTTTTCCGTTTGAATCTTGTGCAATACTAAAAACCGAATTTCCTGTCAATCCTGTTTCCGAGTTGTATATTTTCATTTTCCGACCGTTATATTTTGCAACACCGGAATATGTTCCGAACCAAAGATATCCTTCATTGTCTTGAAAAATTGATAATACATCTTCTTGCGGCAGTCCTTTGTCTTTTCCGTAGAAAACAAAAGGGAAATAGCCTTCTTGGTATGTTTCATGCAATACGGTAAGGTAATTTTGAGCCGACTGCATTGTCATACCGGCTTGATGTTTAAAGTATTCGTCAAAAATTCCGTTTTTACGTGCATATTCAAAAAACTCAAGAATTTTTTGTCTTAATAAGGGTTGGTTTTTTTTGATTGCCCAGCCCATTTTACGAATTTCACCTATTATAAATTTTGCTTCCAGTTCGGGAAAGTCGGCTAATTTAAAAACTGAAATATTTGAGATTGTATAGTCTGCTTTACCTGATATTACATCTTTAAAAAAGTTATTACCTGTATTGTAATAATAGTTCGGAATATTATTTTGAGCCAAAGCATATTCGTAGGAAGAACCTTTTGAAGTTACACCGGTCAGGTTTTTTAAATCGTTAATTGATGTTATTTTTGAATTTTTACGACCTATTACAACCTTTGCGTTAGGTAAAAAATCAAGAATATCAACTTTTTTCAGTCGCCATTCTAAAGGGTCTATCAAATCGCAGGCAACATCAAATTCATTAAACCATTTTGGATTATATGCACTGTCTTTAATAATTACACCTTTATCATTTTCAAAATATCTTGAGAATTTCTCAGTAAATACAAATTCAGGTTTTAAACCTAAGTATTCGGCAAAACTTTCTGCAAGAAGATGATTGAATTGTTTTTTTCCTGTAGGATGGTAAACTAAGTCTCGGTCACGAAGTGCGATAATTATTTTGCCGGAGCTCATAATTTCCTCTAAATCACGAGTTTTTGCACCTTTTTTTACATTCGAATAAGAATTAATTATTTTAAGATATGTAGAGTAGTCGATGTCATATTTTTCTCTGAACAGTTCGTCTAGTTTACCGTTTCCTCTAATAGTTTCAAAGAAATTATGTATTTCATTTTTTATTCCTTCATTACCTTTCCGAACTGCCCAGCCTACACTTTGAGGTTTATTTACCGGAAATGTCAGTTTGAAATTATTATTGTTTTTTAAATAAGATAATGCCAGAAACGATACTGTTATTAAGCCGTCAACTTTACTTTCTTCAAGCAGTTTAAGAGATTCATCTTCTGATTTTGTTTTTATAAATTCAATTCCGCCTCCTACTTTATTGTTAATTAATGATATGTTAGTTTCGTATGTAGAATTTTCCAGGAAAGCAATTTTTAGCCCTTTTAAATCATCGTTACTTTTAATTTTTTTCGCAATATCTTTTCGAGTTATCAAAATATCACTGATTTGGATAATTCCGGAATAATCGAAGAATTTTTTTCGCCAGTCGAGGACATAAATTGTTCCGCATATAATATCAGCTTCTTTTAGAGCGTCAGGAGTGTAACTTACTTCGGGGTTTGTTTTATAGTCTTTCGGTATTTTTCCGTTTTTTGAAAAAACATCATCCCATTGAATTATAGTTTCGGTAAATTCAATATCAAGAAATTTTGCAAATTCTTGTGCCGCAGTATAATTTACGGTATTTCTCCAGCTTTCGGTAAATGCAATATTAATTTTGCCTTCTTTTTTAATTTTCTTTAATGTTTGAGAATACAGAAAAAAAGGACTCAGTATTGTTATTAATAATATTGCAATTTTTTTCATTTTATTTTGGTGTATTGATAATTCAAATTTTACAAGAAAACAGATTAAATTTATCTATTTTAAAAAATGAAAAAAGTATCAATTTTTTGATACTTTAAGAGATGTTATTTTCAAATATTTTTTCTATCTGCTCTTCTGTTTTAAGTAATTTTGATTTACAAGTTTCCAATAAAACAGAAACTCTTTTTACTTTATCAGATAAACTGTCTATTTCAACATCACTGTTTTCAATTTCGTTTAAAATATCCTCAATCTCTTGAACGGCATCGTTATAGGAAATGTTTTTTTTTGCCATATCTTTATTCTTCAAACGGAATCATATTAATTTCAAGACCTGTATCTAACATGTAGTCTTCAATATCTTCTTCCATGTCAATGTCATCTTCATCATAGTGCCAATTAATGGTAATTTCACCTCCGTCTTCCTCGTAATCTTTTAAAATATTTAATAAATCGAGAATGCTTCTTGAAGTACTTGTGTTAAAATAAGTCAACTTTATTTCAAATGTTAAAGGATTTTTCACTTCTGTTGTATATTCTTCTAACCACTGTACTAAGGGGTCGTAAAACTCTATTGTGTCTTCGAGAAATGATTCTCCTGATAACAAGCAAACACCTGTTTCTGCATTAAAATCGACTGTCGGTATAAAAAAGTTAGTGTGAGATCCTTCAATATATATGTTTTCCATTTTAATTCTGTTTATTTAATTATTTATCTACTTTAACGGCTAATGAGAAATATGAAGTATTTTCATCAATCGGGTTTATTTCAATATCTAAGGGATTTCCTGATGTGAGAGCAACGGTAATTAATCCTATATTAGGACTTTGTTTTTCTGTTAAATTATCTCTTCTTACATTTCTTTTGTATTCTCTTAATTCTTCATGGTCAAGTTCATTAATGTTTTTGCTGTTTTCCAAAACAGGAATAAGGTGTTCATTTTTAATAGGATTTCCGGTAACAAGGGTAAAGTTTTTAATTGTTTCTTTAAGAATTATTGTTCCTGCACCTACTTCTTTTCCGCTTTTAAGCTTAATTTTCTCTGAAGAATAATTTGAAATGTTTTCAGCAAGTTCAAAAAATATTTTAAACAATTTTTTTGTTGCTTTTTCTGAAAGAACATTTACAACATGAATATAATCAGCCAGAAAGGTTATTATTTTTCCGTCAACAGGACCTTTATAAGAGATCTTTATTTCTTCCGAGAAAAGACTTTGTCCCAAACTTAATTTTTTATTTATTGTTGTCATTTTTCTTGTTGTTTATTAATTTTTACTGCAACTACATAAAATGATTTTGAAGAGTCCATTTCAATAAAGGCGATATCCAGCGGATTTCTAGATAGTAAAGCTGCCTGAACTAAACCGATGTTCCCTGTTCCTCTTTTTCCGGCAGGCAGTTTTCTTAATTCTCTTTTATAGGCTCTTAAGCCTTCTCTGTCATAAGAATTAATTTTTCTGCATTTATCCGATAAAATTTCTTTATGTTTTTCATTAATAGGGTTTCCTAATATAAAATAGTAATAGTCTTCAAAACTTTGGATAATAAATGTTCCTACACCTGAATTTTCTCCTTTTTTTGTATGTTCTTTTTCTTCCGAATAATAAGAAACATTTTGAGCCAGTTCAATAAAAACCTTAAAGATTGTTTTATTAAGGCTTTTATTAGCAGAAATTGAATGTTCAATGTTTTTGCCGAACATAGATAAAACCTGTCCGTCAAAAGGTCCTGTGTATGACATTAATACATTTTTTCCTGATAATCTTGTAAAAATACTTTCACTTTCATTCATAACAGTAATTAATTTCTTAAGTGACTATAATTACATTCAAAAAACAAATTTAAAAAAAAACTTATACTAAACAAAATTAGAGACTTTTATAATTAACATAATATTAAAAAACAATGAAATGTTTTTATAAAAATCAACTGCTTTTTTTAATAATTTAATTGTTATAATGAATAAGGTTTTACTTTTGTAAAATTTATCTGAAAAAATAATGCCAAAAAACAGCTCAAATATAAATTTACAATCAAATCGAAACAAATTTATTGCACAAGGATTCTTTTTAGCTGCTGCAATTTCAATTGCTGATACATCAACTGTTTTACCTTTGATTGTTGATTATTTTAAGGGAAATGAGGTTTTAGTAGGTGTTCTTTCTTCGCTTATGAAAGGAGGGGCAATTGTTATGCAATTATGGACGGCATTTAAAGCACAAGAACGCGGGAATGTATTAGGCTCGCTGAGAAAAGTGTTTATTTTCAGGTTTTTAACATGGTTTAGTGTCGGACTGTCAATTTTGTTTTTTGCCGGTTTCGGAAATATCTTAGTTCTACTTTTAATAAGTTTATTTTTATTTCTGTTTTCGTTCTCAGCAGGTGTAGGGGTTATTTATTACCAAGAATTGCTCGGAAAATCTTTCACTAAAAAATACAGAGGTAAAGCTATTGCGTATAAACAAATTGCTTCCGGAACAGCCGGGATAATAAGCGGCGGAATATCCGGGCTTATTTTAGAGTTCTTTTCTGAACCTGTCAGTTTTTCTTTATTATTTATTATTAGCGGTGTAATAATGGCTTTCGGGTTCGTTATATTTTGGAAATTTAAAGAAACAGAAAAAATAGAAACATCAATAAGGGAAAAAAACTTTGGATTATTTTTAAAAAATGCAGGAAAAGTTTTGAAAAGTGACCGAAACTTACAAATTCAAATTTTAAGCAGATTTTTATCTTATGCTTTATTTCTGGTTTTTCCGTTTATAATATTAAATGCAAAAGATGAACCGGGAATTTCAGGTAAAGATATCGGAATAATTATTTCGTTACAAATGGCAGGTGCGGTTGCAGGAAACTTTTTATGGGCATTTCTTGCATCAAAAAATATTAATCGTTGCATTATTATAATATCATTTATGCTTTCGATGATTGCAATAAGTTCAATCTTTTTTGCATCAAATATTTATGTTTATTATGCTGTTTATTTTATTTTCGGGGCTGCGATTGACGGTTTCAGGTTAGCATTCAGTAATTTGATTTTAATTATTGCACCTGACGAAAAAAGACCGGTTTATATTGCCGTTCAAAATAATTTATCATCTTTGGGTTTGTTTTTTGCAATACCGGGAGGTTTTATATTGAAGTATTACAGTTTTGATATTTTGTCAGTTATGGCACTTTTGTTATTGCTTGCAGGTTTATTTTTAAGTTTTTTATTGAAAAAACAGTAATTTAAATTTTATGATTTTTTCCCCGTATGGAGCCGCTTAAAAAGTTATATAATAAGTACGGATTTCAAATTAATTCAATTAAATATATTGAAGCAGGAGACACTTATATCGCCGTTATGTTAAATTCCGGGCTTATAGGACTGTCGGCTAACTTAATGAATATAAAAACCCTAAATGTTGATGAATTAGTAAATATTGATTTTAATAATTATAAACATCGTAATGTTTTAAATGCATATTACAACGCAATGCTTAATAATACAGAAGAAAACTTTATTAATATTGATATTTTTGACTTTATTAACTTTTCGGAATATTCAAAAATTGTAATGGTCGGTTTTTCTGAACCGATGTACCGGAAGTTAAAATTACATAATATACGTTTAACTGTTTTTGATAAATCAATCAGCTCAAAAGATAATTCAATAATAACTAATATTAAAGAACAAAAAAAACATTTACAAAATGCCGATATTGTAATTCTTACATCAACGTCAGTTATGAATAATACATTTTGTAATATTATTGAATATACAGATAATGATTGTGATATTTTTATGTTCGGAGCTTCAACATTAATGAATAAATTTATGTTTAAATATCCTAAAATTAAAGGTTTATTCGGAACTGTTTTTGACACGGGGAATAAGCAAATTTTAGAAATTATCAAAGAAGGTCACGGGCATCGTTATTTAAAGAAGCACGGAAAAAAAGTTGCTTTAATCAGACATTAAAAATGGTTACTTATAAAAAAGAATTTAAAGATATTTGGTTGAAGGCTGCCGTAATAGGAAGCTTATGGGGAAGTATTGAGATAATTGTCGGAAGCTTTTTTCATAATGTGCGAATTCCTATGGCAGGAACAATACTTGCTGTTTTAGGTATTAGTTTATTGGCAGCTTTCGGACAGTCTTGGAAAGATAAAGGACTTTTTTGGAGAGCAGGATTAATAAGTGCTGTTATGAAATCTGTTTCTCCGAGTGCAATTTTAATAGGTCCGATGACAGGAATCTTACTGGAAGGAATTTTGTTTGAAATTGCAGTATTTTTGTTCGGCAGAAATATGTTCGGGTATATTTTAGGCGGAATCTTTGCACTTTACAGTGTTGTTGTTCACAAGATTATAACACTTCTGATAATTTACGGTTTTGACTTAGTGAGAATTACAGAGAACCTTTATAAGTTTATTATGAAGCAGTTGGATGTTGATAATCTGACATTTTTTGAAGCTTTTTTCTTGCTCAGTTTGTTTTATGTTGTTCTCGGATTAATTGCCTCGATTTCAGGTATAATAATAGGAAGAAAAGCATTAAAATCCAAAACTCAAAATAATTTCAATAAAGAAATTTTCTTAAAAGAAGGAAAAGATAAAGTTAATACTGAAAATCATAAAAGTTCATTAGGTTTATTGCTTTTTCATATTGTGTTTATAGTCAGTGTTTTGGCACTAACAAATATGTTTTCTGTTGAAATCGCATTCGGGTTAATTTTAGTTTATTCTGTTTTGACTATTTTTAAATATAAACGTCCTTTACGATATTTTAAACGACCGGGATTTTGGTTGCAAATAGGAGTTTTTATTCTTATTTCTGCAATTTTCTATGACGGATTTAATCAGGATACATATTTTACAACAGAAGGAATTACCGCAGGTTTAAAGAAGGGAATGCGAGCAATCCTCATTGTTATCGGTTTTTAGGCAGTA
>JAKISF010000051.1 GCA_021648725.1 Bacteroidales bacterium
CTTTAAAGAATTACAATGAGGACAGTTTCCTTGTTTGTTATTCAATTGATCTTCTCTTACTGTTAATAAATTATAATTTGAATCGTCTTTTATCAGTGTGAGCTCGTCTATCAGCTGTTCTTGTGCGCAAATATCCAAATCTGTAAATTGTGATTTTAATATAGCTATACCCATATCAGGTTTTTTTTGTAAAAATAAACAATAATTCACAGAATACCTAAACCATAGCCACTGTTTTTAACAATCAAAACTGCCGCATAGGCAGAAATACCTTCTTCTCTGCCGGTAAAACCCAACTTTTCGGTTGTTGTTGCTTTTACGGAAACATCTTCAATCGGTATTTGCATTGTTTCGGCTAAAGCTTTTTTCATTTTCGGAATATATTCTTTGATTTTGGGTTTTTGAAGAACAATTGTGCTGTCAATATTACTTATCTCAAATCCCATTTTACGAACAAGTTCCACAACTTTTTTGAGAAGAATTTTACTGTCAATTCCTTTGTATTCTGCAGAAGTATCAGGAAAATGAAAACCGATGTCTCTTAAATTTGCAGCACCAAGCAATGCATCACAAATTGCATGAATAAGAACATCTCCGTCGGAATGTCCGAGGCTGCCTTTTATGTGTGGTATTTCAATGCCGCCGACAGTTAAAGTTTTTCCTTCAACTAATTTATGTACATCGTAGCCTATACCGGTTTTTATTTTCATTTGAAATAATAGAAAGCCTCTTTCATGTTTTTTATTTCTGAAAGGGCTTTTATGTGTTAATTTTTATAAACTTAGTTTTTCTCTTATTTTTTCCGGAATAGATTCTTTATTAACCATTATATTGGTTGCCTGCATAATTACGAATGCTTTTGAAGCATAAAAATATCCTTTGTATTTGTCTGTTGTGCCCCAAGAGTTTTTAATGATGTAATAGTCATTCCCTTTTTGGTCTTTTGCCGTTCCAACGATTAGCATTCCGTGATCATCGGTTGTTGAATAATTATCAAAAGCTTCTTGGCGAAATTCTTGTGTAATTTTTTTCTCTTTTACAATTGTGTTTAGCTCATAAATTTGACTTTCACGTTCTCGTTTTGAAAGCTTTTCCCATTTACCTTTTTCTAAACCGCCCATGTTTTTAACATCAGTTTCCGGAATAACGGCAATACCTTTATTATACTTAAACCCTTTATGACTGACATCTGCCGCCCAAGCAACGGTATAGCCTTTTTTTAAGGCATTATCGATTACTTGTTCAAATTCATTTATCGGCAAGTTGTAAACACTTCCCCAAAGCCAATTGTCGGGAACTTCAAGAATAAATGTTGAATAAAACGGGTGGTGCGAAAAACTTGTAAGTTCAACATAGTTGTCGGCATTTAAACCAAGAAAATCATTCGGCTTTGCATTTTCGGGAAGTTCTCCGAGGTATGAATCAATTATTCCTGAAAAAGCATTTTTCCATGCAGGAGTTATTTTTTTGTTTTTATTTTCAATAACACCTTTCATAAATTTAGAGAGAACTTCGTCTAATTCTCCGTGAACATGGTTGTCGGTTGCATAGTTTAATCCCGGGTATTCTTTTTCGGTTACTAAACCGTAATTCTTTAAAACATAAAGTACATCATGGAAAGCACCTCCGCCTCCGAAGTTTAAATTGCCGTGCATTCTGACATATCTGTCGGCTTTATCTCGGTAACAATGGTTAACAACAAACATTTCGGAGAGGTCAACCTCTCCCTTTCCCATGCGTAACAGTTCAGCTTCAAGAAAAGATAAACCGGAAAAACTCCAACAAGTTCCTGAACGATATTGATTCTTTACGTTTGTAACGGGAATTCTGAAATTTTCAGTAAAAACATATCCATCTTCTGTTTCATTAGTTTTTTGGGCTTGAACATTACTTGAAATAAAAAATGGCAATAATATGAGCAATCCGATTTTAATTGTTTTCATTTTTATATAGTTATTCGAATAAGTTTTCTAAATCAGGCAATATTCCTTGAGCCATACCTCCTGTTTCTTTTTCTGCAATTTCTTCCGCTTTTTCAATAGCTTTGTTAACAGCAACTATAACAAGATCTTCAATTGCTTCTTTGTCGTTAATGATTTCATTTGAAATATCAATACTGAGAATTTTTTTATTCCCTGTTGCTTTTACTTTAACGAGTCCGTTTTCAGCATCAGCCTCTACAACTGTTTCGTCAAGTTTCTTTTTTATCTCGTTAGCCTGTTCTTGCATTTGAGACATCAAATTATCAAACATGTTTTTTATTTTATAAATTTATTGAGAACCGTTAATAAGGTGTTTTGTCGAATCGGTTTTTCAAGATATTCACAGCCTCCTACTTCAAATCCCTTTTTACGTTCTTCGGGCATTGCAAAAGCAGTTTGTATTATAACCGGAATATCGGGATTATATTTTTTTATAATTTCGGTGGCATCATACCCGTTCATTTTAGGCATTTTAATGTCCATTAATATAATATCAAACTTAACTTTATCAATGGTTATTTTTTCTACGGCATCATGCCCGTTTTTGCACCATACAACTGTTATTCCTGTTTCTCTGAGTGCTTCTTCCAAATAAAGATAATTCATTACTTCATCTTCTGCTATTAAAACTTTTTTGTCAGACCAATCATATTTTTCCGGGATATTATTTTCGTTGTTTTCCATGTAAGTTGATTTGATTTTTAATAAATTATTCTTCTTACCCCCAAAATTCTGTCTTGATAATATTTTACTTTCATATCTGAAATAACAATTCCGCGCGAAGAAGATGCGTGAATAAATTTAGTAACACCTTCCGAATTTGAAACAACTATTGCAACATGACCGGTTACTCTTTTGCTTTTATTACTGCCGGTAAATAGTATTATATCAGCTTTTTTACAAGTACTCAGGCTTACTTTTTTTCCTGTTGTTGAATATTCAACAGACCTTCTCGGTACAGTATAGCCGAAATTTGAATATACATATTTTGTAAAACCTGAACAGTCAAATCCTTTCGGAGTATTTCCTCCGTACACATATTTTACTCCGAGTTGTTTTTTTGCATAGTTAACAACTTTATCTCTTTGTATATCTATCTTATTGTCAGAATGTAGTTGCTTAGAATCTGAATTTTTACATCCTAAAAAAGATACTGCTGACAAAAAAAATATTATCAGCAGGGTTCTGTTTTTTAATATCATATTTTTAGTTTAATAAAATTAACTTCTGTTTGCAAGTAAAGCTAATAACCTTAAAATTTCAATATAAAGCCAAATTAAAGTTACCATTAGTCCGAAACTTGCATACCATTCAATATATTTAGGTTGACCCGAATTTATTCCGGTTTCAATCATGTCAAAATCAATTATCAAATTCATTGCTGCAATTACTACAATAACTAAAGAAATGCCTATTCCCGTCCAGCCAAGATTAAACAGGGAAATTCCGCCACCCATAAAACCTGCAATTAAGTTAATAATATAGAAAAATGCAACACCTCCGGTAGCAATAAAAACACCTTTTTTAAATTTCGGGGTAGCTTTTAAAATTCCGCTTCTGTAAAGAACAAGCATAATGAATAAGATGGACAAAGTTAAGCCTATTGCCTGCATTACTATTCCGTCTAAAAAAGTGTCATACATTGCAGATAAAGCTCCCACAAAAAGCCCTTCGAGCAAAGCATATATCGGAGCAGTAATCGGAGATTTTTCCGGCTTCATAACCGTAAATATTGCAAGAACTAATCCGCCTATTGCTCCCCCAATAATTAAAACCATAGGATTAAAGGATGCTGTTTTTGTTAAGTTCCAAGCAAATGTTCCCGTAACTAACAGTAATCCGAACAAAATTAAAGTTTTGTTAAGAGTTCCGTTTAAAGTCATTGGCTCAGAACTTGTTTGAGCAAAAACTTGCGTGTTCTCAAAACGTTTTTTTGACAGAACCGGGTTTGATGATTTTCCGAATCTCATAGCTGTTTATTTTATATTTTTAATTTATTTAAAGTGCAAAAATAACAAATCTAATAATTAATGAATTAAACTAAGTCTAAAATTGTAATTTTTATTTTGTATTTTTGCAATCCTAAAAAAAGAGTGATATGCGTAAGAACATGATTTTAGATAAATTAGAAGGCGTTTTAGAAAGGTTTCAAGATGTTGAAAAAAAACTTTCAGATCCTGATGAGATATCAAACAGAGACAACTATATTAAATTAAATAAAGAATATAAAAACCTCGAACCTTTAATTTTTTCATATAAGAAATATAAAAACATTATTGATAATATTAATTCATCAAAAGAATTATTGTCAGAAGAAAGCGATGCCGAAATGCGACAAATGGCAAAAGAAGAGATAGATTCTCTGATACAAGAGCGAGATGTCTTGGAAGAAGAAATAAAAGTTTTGCTTTTGCCGAAAGATCCTGAAGATGACAAAAATGCCATTGTTGAAATCCGTGCAGGAACGGGAGGAGATGAAGCAAGCATTTTTGCAGGAGATTTATTCAGAATGTACACTAAATTTTGCGAAAATAAAGGCTGGAAAATAGATATAAACAGAATAACAGAAGGAACACAAGGGGGTTATAAAGAAATTGTTATGGAAATAACGGGAAACGGTGTTTACGGTATAATGAAATATGAATCCGGAGTACATCGTGTTCAAAGAGTTCCCGATACCGAAACACAAGGTCGAGTTCACACTTCAGCTGCATCAGTTGCAGTTTTACCTGAGGCAGAAGATATTGATGTTGAAATAAATGATGCTGATGTAAGAAAAGATACTTACTGTTCTTCCGGTCCGGGAGGCCAATCCGTAAATACAACTTATTCTGCTATTCGTTTAACTCATATTCCTTCGGGTTTAGTTGTAACATGCCAAGATGAAAAATCGCAAATTAAAAACTTAAAAAAGGCCATGAAAGAATTAAAAACAAGGCTTTATAATTTAGAATATCAAAAATATTTAGATAAAATTTCTTCTAAAAGAAAAACAATGGTTTCATCGGGTGACAGGTCTGCAAAAATCAGAACTTATAATTATCCGCAAGGACGGGTTACCGATCACAGAATTAAGTTGACTTTATACAATTTGCAAAGTATTATGGACGGAGATATAAGTGAAATAATTGAAAAACTTCAAATTGCCGAAAATGCCGAAAAACTTAAAGAAAAAGGAATGAAATAGGAAAACACTTATACGAGAAATTATTTACCGTCTTTTCTTTTTTTGTAATCGGGGAGTTTCAGGAAATACAATGTTTAATAAGACAACATTAAATCTGTTAAAAAATGAAAAATCAGAAAAACAAGGAATTACCGGCAAAAGACTTAAAGCTGCCCGGAATAACGGCTATTTGCTAAAGTATTGAATATAAAAGTATGAGTTTACCCTAACATATTTAACATCTGATTTGTATAATAAAAAATTAAAATTACCTTTGCAAACATTTTTTAATTAACTAAAAATTTAATTACATGCCTGTAAAAATCAGATTAGCAAGACACGGCCGCAAAAGAAGGGCGTTCTACTACATTGTTGCAGCAGACAGCAGGGCACCGCGTGACGGTAGGTACATTGAGAGAATCGGTTCGTATAATCCGAATACCGATCCTGCCTCTATTGATTTAAACTTCGAAAAAGCCGTAACTTGGCTTCAAAACGGAGCTGTTCCTACTGATACATGCAGAGCAATTCTTTCATATAAAGGTGTTTTATACAAAAACCACTTATCGAAAGGTGTAAAAAAAGGTGCTTTAAGCGAAGAAGAAGCCGAAAATAAATTTAATGCATGGCTAAAGGATAAAGAACAAAAAATCCAAGCTAAAGCAGACAAAATTAAAGCCGGTGAAAAAACTGCAAAAGAGAACCGATTAAAAATCGAGGAAGAAGTAAATAACACAAGAGCCGAAGAACTCTCAGCAAAACAAGCAAAAATTGTTGCTGAAGAAGCAAAAGGTGAAACCGAAGAGGTTGAAGGTGTTGAAGAAGAAGTAAAAGCAGATACAAAAAATGAAGAGGTTAAAGAAGAACCGAAAGTTGAGGAAAAAAAAGAAGAAGTGAAGGAAGAGCCAAAAGCCGAGGAAACTAAAGAAGAAACCAAAGAAGAGAAAAAAGAAGACTAATTTATGATTCCTGTTTCCGAACTTGATTTAGTCAAAATCGGTGAAATTGTAAAAGCTCACGGATATAAAGGAGAACTGGTCATAAAACTTTTAATTACCTTTGAAAACTTAAAAAAAACGGAACTATTATTCTTTGAAATTGAAGGAATTTTAGTTCCGTTTTTCTTTTCCTGTAAACCGAAAAAATTCAAAAGCGCAAGTATTATAGCAAAGTTCAATAACTTGAATTCGGATGTTGAAGTTAAAGAATTGATGAAATGTTCGATTTTTACCACAAAAGAAAATGTTATACCGGAAGAAGTTAACATTTTTGATACACTTGAAGGTTATGAAGTTTACGATAATGGTGTGTTTCTCGGAAAGGCGGGGAATTATTTAAACATTCCTTCAAATCCTATTTTAACCGTTATTTCCGGTTCAAACACAGAAATTTTAATACCGATAAATGAAGATTTTTTAAAAGAGATTGATAAAAAAAATCAAAAAATTATTTTTAACCTGCCTCCCGGTTTAATTGATGTTAATTCATGATAAAAAAAGTTATTTCATATAATGTTAATGGTATTCGTGCTGCTTTAAAAAAAGGTTTTGCAGAATGGTTAATAAGAGAAAACCCGGATATCGTTTGTATCCAGGAAACAAAAGCACAGCCGGAACAAATTGATTCAACATTATTTGAAGCTTCAGGTTATCATTCTTTTTGGTTTTCGGCAGAAAAAAAAGGTTACAGCGGAGTAGGTATTCTTACAAAAGAAAAACCGGACTATGTTGAATACGGAATGGGTATTGAAAAATATGATTTTGAGGGGCGATTTATAAGAGCAGATTACGGAGATGTTTCAGTTATCAGCGTTTACCATCCTTCCGGTTCAAGCGGAGAAGTAAGACAAGCATTTAAAATACAATGGTTATCCGATTTTCAAGACTATATTAATGAATTAAGAAAAACTCGAAAAAACTTAATTATATCCGGAGATTATAATATTTGTCGGCTTTGGATTGATATCCACAACCCAAAAAAACAAGAAAAAACATCAGGGTTCTTACCCGAAGAAAGAGATTGGTTTCAATCGTTTGTTGATGACGGTTTTATCGACAGTTTCAGAATGTTTAATAAAGAAGAACATCAATACAGTTGGTGGAGCTACAGAGCAAATGCCCGAAACAACAATAAAGGTTGGCGTATTGATTATCACATGATTAGTGAAGAATTTGAACCGTTTGTTAAAGGGGCATCAATTCTTGCAGACGTTAAACATTCCGACCATTGTCCTGTCGTTGTTCTTGCCGAATTTTAGTGCACAATTATAATTAAATGTTAAGAATTTTAATCTTCTCCTTTTATTCTGATAAAATTACTAAATTTGCTCTTTATAAAAACAAAGAAATATCGGAAACTTACCTTTGGCAGAAAGATTAAGACCTAAAACTCTCAACGGTTACATCGGGCAAGAACACCTTGTCGGAAAAAATGCCGTGTTGAGAAAAATTATTGAATCGGGAAATATCCCTTCTTTTATAATGTGGGGACCTCCGGGAGTAGGAAAAACAACTTTGGCAAAAATTATTGCAAACACACTTGAAAGACCTTTTTATATTTTAAGTGCAGTAAGTTCCGGAGTAAAAGATGTAAGGGAGGTTATTTCAAAAGCAAAAAGCCAAGCATTTTTTTCTCGCCCAAATCCCATACTCTTTATTGATGAAATTCATCGTTTCAGTAAATCACAGCAAGATTCTTTATTAGCAGCAGTTGAAGAAGGTGTAATAACTTTAATAGGGGCAACAACAGAGAACCCTTCTTTTGAAGTTATATCTCCGTTATTATCAAGATGCCAAGTGTATGTCTTGAAATCCTTGGACGTAATTCACCTTCAAGAACTTCTTAAAAACGCAATAACCAATGATATTGAATTAAAAAATAAAAAGTTTAATATTAAAGAAACGCATGCTCTTTTTTTGCACTCGGGAGGAGATGCCAGAAAACTATATAATATTATAGAATTAGTTGTAAATTCTTTTTCAGAAAATGAAAAAATTATCCTAAATAATAAAAAAGTTACTGAAAGTTTGCAAAGCAAAGTTGCTCGTTACGATAAGAAAGGTGAAATGCATTATGATATTATTTCCGCTTTTATTAAGTCAGTAAGAGGAAGCGATGCAAATGCAGCAGTTTATTGGTTAGCAAGAATGATTGAAGGCGGTGAAGACGTAAAGTTTATAGCCAGAAGGCTTTTAATACTTGCCGCAGAGGATGTCGGATTAGCAAACCCGAACGCTTTATTGATTGCAAATAATTGTTTTTCAGCCGTTAATATTGTCGGTTTGCCCGAATCTCGTATTATTTTATCAGAAGCAACAATTTATTTGGCAAATTCTCCGAAAAGCAATTCAGCGTATGAAGCCATCAACAAAGCACAGGAATTAGTCAGGAAAACCGGAAATCTATCTGTACCTTTAAATCTAAGAAATTCTCCTACAAAGCTTATGAAAGAACTGGGTTACGGAAAAGATTATAAATACGCACACAGTTTTCCTGAAAATTTCGTTAATCAAGAATATATGCCTAATGAAATTGCAAATACGAAACTTTATAAACCCCAAAAAAATCCTCAAGAAAAAAAAGCAGAAGATTTAATTGAAAAACGTTGGGGTAAGAAATACAAATAATTATGATAAATTCAATACCGAATATTAAATATACAAAAGAAAACAATTTTTTTTTATTGGCAGGACCTTGTGTTGTTGAAAGCGAAGGTATTGTTTTTAAAATTGCGGAACACCTCATAAAAGTTACGGAAAAACTAAAAATACCGTTTATATTTAAAGCCTCTTTTAAAAAAGCAAATCGTTCAAAAGTTGATTCTTTTACGGGAATAGGAGACATTAAAGCCCTAAAAATATTAAAAAAAGTAAGAACTGAGTTAAAAATTCCTGTCGTAACTGACATACATACCGAAAACGATGCAAACACAGCCGCCGAATATGTTGATATATTGCAAATTCCTGCATTTTTATCAAGGCAAACCGATTTATTAACCGCCGCTGCAAAAACCGGAAAATTTGTTAATATTAAAAAGGGGCAATTTATGTCGCCGGAAGCAATGAAATTTGCTGCTCAAAAAATTATTGATTCAGGGAATAATAAAATAATGCTTACCGACAGGGGCACCATGTTCGGATATGGTGATTTAATAGTAGATTTCAGAGCAATTCCGATTATGCAAAAAAACAAATTTCCTGTTATTGTGGATATAACACATTCGTTACAACAACCGAATCAACCTTCCGGAGTAACCGGAGGGCAACCCGAAATGATTGAAACAATTGCAAAAGCGGCAATAGCTGTAGGTGCTGACGGTATTTTTCTTGAAACTCACCCGAATCCTGAAGAAGCAAAATCAGACGGGGCAAATATGCTTAACTTGGAATACATTGAAAATCTTCTCACAAAATTAGTCAGGATAAGAAAGGCTGTTAATTCTTTCTAAAACAACATCAGTTAAATGTTCATTAAAATTACAACAAAAAACAGCCCCCAAAAGCAAGATTATTAAGTACCCTAAAGTTAGCTTTCTCATGAGAAAGTATTACTTTTTGCTTTTATTTCATATAGGAATTTAAAACGAATTAGCACAGAATTGACAAGAAACCCATTAAAATAACGTAACCGAATAACCGTTTTGTAAAAAAAATTTGCATAATTGAATAAATTGTTTAAACTTTGTTAATACCCCAAAAACACTTTAAAATTTAATTCAAAAACGTTATTGTTTTAAAAACAAGTATTTATTAATTTAAATAATCTTAGCTATGAAAAAACTACATTTTTTTTTAGGTTTATTCTTTTCGTTATTATTGTTCAGCACTAATGGCATTTCGCAAGGAGTTGTTATTTCAAATAACTCGGGAGATACACCTGACGGATCAGCAATGTTAGAAATAAAATCAACAACACAGGGCTTACTGATTCCGCGAATGACAACCGCACAAAGGAACTTGATTGCTTCCCCTGCACAAGGTCTGTTGGTGTTTGATACAAGCATAGGCGGGTTTTTTATATACGGAAAAAACTATGAGGAAAAACTCGGCTGGATAGATTTATCCTCAGATGCCGGTTTGTGGACTAAATCCGGAGGCACAGTTTATTTAACAAACTCAACATATAATGTCGGCGTAGGAACAAATGCTCCGGCAAGTAATTTTGTAGTTCAGGCAAACTCCGGAGATGCATTAGTTACTGATGTTTTATTCGAAGTAAAAGACAACTTAGGCAATACAATTTTTGAAGTAACCTCAGGCGGTGTAAGAGCTTATGTAAAAAAACCGACCAAAGGAGCAAAAGGAATCTCCGGCGGTTTTGCGGTAGGCAAATACGGAGCAGCCAAAGGTTTAGGCGATTTGCTGGTTGTAACTGAGGACAGCACAAGAGTTTATACTGATGCAGCAACCGGTATTTCCGGCGGTTTTGCAGTAGGCAAATACGGAGCAGCAAAAGGTTCTACTTTTAAATACTTTTTTACACATTCCGACAGCACACGCATTTACACCGATACCGGAACAAAAGCTGTGTCCGGTGGTTTTGCAGTAGGCAAATACGGAGCAGCAAAAGCTCCTGCAAATAATTATATGCACATAACAAGAGATAATTATTTAATCGGACATAGTTCAGGTAGAGACCTAACCACAGGTTTGTACAATTTATTTCTCGGTTATGAATCCGGGCTGTCAAACACAACCGGTTCCAGAAATGCTTTTTATGGTTTCCAAAGCGGTTATAATAACACTATAGGAAACAAAAATATATTTATTGGGGATTCTGCGGGATTCACAAATGCAGACGGAAGTAATAATATTTTAATGGGGCCGAGTGCAGGATACCAAGCATTCGGAGCTTCTGATAACGTAATTATAGGCTCAAAAGCCGGATATAAAAACCAAGGAGACTTTAATGTGTTTCTCGGGAATGAAGCAGGTTTCAGTAACGCAGGAGGTTGGAGCAACGTTTTTTTGGGAAACAGGGCAGGAAAATCAAATGATGTAGGATTGCAAAATGTATTTATAGGCGACAGTGCCGGGTTTAATAACCTTGGAGGGGAACAAAACATTTTCTTCGGCTCAAAAGCCGGGTTTAATAATAAGAGTGCATTTGACAATGTTTTTATCGGCTCAAAAGCCGGATATTCAGATACAACAGGAATATCAAATATTATGATAGGAAACCAAGCAGGAGAAGGAAACACTTCGGGCAGCTATAACATTTTTCTGGGAAACAGATCGGGTTTAACTAATTCAACAGGAGCCGAAAATATAGTCATAGGAAATGATGCCGGATCAGGTTTAGACAGTGCAATGAGAAATGTAATAATAGGAGATCTTGCAGGAAATCAGGCAACAAACCTTCAAGATAATGTCATAATCGGAAGCGAAGCAGGTATGAACGAAAAACAAGGGCGCTCAAATGTATTTATTGGCTATGCTGCCGGGCAATCAGACACAATAGGCAATAACAATGTTTTTATCGGAAAACAAGCAGGATTCAACAGCATAGACGGACAAAGTAACATTATTCTCGGAAGTGATTGCGGATTAGAGTTAAGAAGCGGAAACAGAAATATCTTTATAGGCGACAGTGTTGCCGCATCAAACATAGACGGACAAGAAAACGTATTTATAGGCTCACAAGCCGGATATGCAAGTTTAGCAAGCGACAATGTTTTTATCGGTACAGAAACGGGAAGAAATAATGACACCGGAGCCAGCAATGTAATAATTGGTTCGCAAGCAGGGTTTAACAGTACAGGAAGCAGTAATTTAGTTGCAGGAAACAGAGCCGGCTATCAATTATGGGGAGATGAAAATGTATTTCTCGGAGATAGTGTCGGTTTCAATTCTGAATCTGCTTTTGAAAATGTTTTTGTGGGCTCTAAAGCCGGATATGCAAATGTTGACGGTTCAAGAAATGTTTTCCTGGGAAAAGCCGCAGGAGTATCAAACACATCAGGTTATGAAAATGTATTTCTCGGCACTGATGCCGGTGCTGCAAACCAATTCGGTTCACAAAATATATTTATCGGAACAAAAGCCGGAGCTTTAAGTACAAGCGGCAATGACAATATTTTAATCGGCTCATATTCGGGCGAAAACCTAACTTTTGGGGGAGGAAATATATTTCTCGGAAACTTAGCGGGAAATTTTACATCAAGTGGGTCAGATAACACATTTCTCGGAAGTTTCAGCGGAATGAGTAATGATGTCGGAAGAGGAAATACCTTTTTAGGATTTGAATCCGGAAATACTAATATATTCGGAGATAGTTTGGTTTGTATCGGTATAGGAGCTGATGTCGGTTCCGGAGAAATTAAAAAGGCTATTGTTATAGGTGCAGATGCTTTGTCTATTGCCGACAGCTCAACAGTTATCGGAACAAATGCTTATGCAGAGGGGATTAACGCAACAACTGTAGGAACAAGCTCAAGTGCAATCGGTATTAACGCATCGGCATTTGGTGTAAGTGCAGAAGCATCTTCTGAAAATGCAACTGCCGTAGGAAAAGGAGCACAAGCAAACTTTATTAACTCTTCTGCTTTCGGAGCCGGAGCCGTTGTTGACGGAGACAATTCAACGGCAATCGGAGCAGGGGCATGGGCTGATGCTCCGGACAAAATAGTTCTCGGAACAGCAACAACCGCTTCTGTCGGAGGTTTCGCTCTCTGGACAAATTATTCTGATAAACGGCTGAAAGAAAATATTAAGTATCATAAAGACTTAGGTTTGGACTTTATAATGAATTTGAAAACTGCCTCATATACCTACAAAGCCGATACGAATAAAAGACACCGAGACGGATTAATTGCACAAGATGTTCAACAACTAATGAAGGATTTAAATGTTGAATTTGACGGTCTTGTAATTGATAAAAATAAGAATAAAACACTTGGACTTTCATATCAGTCTTTTATCATCCCTTTAATAAATGCAACGCAAGAACAGCAGATAAAAATTGATTATTTAGAGACCCAAAACAAAAAATTACTTGAAAGAATTGAAAAATTGGAACAACTCATAAATAAAAAATAAACTTACAGTAAACCTTCGGGTTGTACTGGATAAGGAAAATATTAAGGAGCTCCCGGCTATTGCAGAACTGGCAAGGGAGAAGGGATGGATTGGTTCCGGTTATTTTAAGACCCAGCTCGGAAGGAACTATGAACTTCACAGCTGTCAGAAGAATTCAGGAATTCTTTATGATATTTTTCATTTTTCGGCATAACTTGAAAATGATTTGCAAAAAGGCAGGCTAATATGCTGGAGGGACCAAAACAGGTAAAACCGGAGAAACCGGTTATTGCGAAATTTGCAGGACCGACAATCCTTTGTTCACCGAGCCGAACCAAATATCTCCGTTATCAGCTTTCAGTATGGCGGTGGTCCAGTTAACCGCCAGCCCGTTGGTGGTAGTGTAAGTTTTAACAGAGGAGCCATCGTAACGCGAAACACC
>JAKISF010000052.1 GCA_021648725.1 Bacteroidales bacterium
GGAATTTATATTTTACCGATAATTTTTCAAGTTGTTTAATTCGCAGACAGCTGAGAAAATGAAATTAAGAAAACAATAAGTCTAAGTTGATATAAACAAACTTCAGTGACTTATTGCACGATAACGTGTGTATAAACACAACCACCAGACTTTTCTATTGCGTTTATATCGACTGTAGTTGTATGTTTTTTATTTAGGCATCTAATTTATTATTTTTTAATAAATTATCCAAAGGACTTGTAATCTTTTTATTATTAATTTCAATTGTTTTTGTATAAATCTCAGTTGTCTTCGGATTGTTATGCCCAAGCATATTTTGTATATGACGCATATTTACTCCGTTTTGAATGCAATGTGTTGCAAATGAATGCCTTAAAGTGTGAACTGTTGCCCACGGATTTGAATTTGTATTTTTAACGGCTCTTCTGAAAATATATCGAATGCTCGACACACTATATTTTCCGCCTGTTTGCCCTTCAAATAACCAATATGAGGGCTTATAGCTTTTGTAGTATTTTCTTAACAGTATAATAAGGTGTTCAGATAATATTGTTTTTCTGTCTTTTTTTCCTTTTGAATCTTTTACATAAATATATCCGTCTTTTGAATTAATATCTGCAATTCGCAGGTTCGTAAGTTCAGATATTCTTAATCCCGCACTGTAAATTGTCCAAAGTATTGCTCTGTGTTTAAGGTTGTCAGGGCTTTGTATGATTTTCATTACTTCTTCTTCACTTAATACATTAGGAATTGTAACGCTTCTTTTCGGTCTTCTGATTTCATAATATTCCCTGGGAATTTCCAAAACGTATTCATAGTATGCTTTTATTGCATTAATTATCTGGTTTTGATAACTTTCACTTATTTTATTTTCTTTTATAAGTTGATAAATAAAACTTTCAATTTGTTCTTTCGTTATCTGTTTTACATCCGAATTCATAAATCTTGAAAAAAATACCGTAAGCATATTTTTGTATGTATTAATTGTTGATTTGCTCATTCCTTTCAAGGTCAAAACTTTTTCCAAGTTGTTTAATGCTTCAATTCCTGACTCTGATAACTTTCTGCTCTTAATTTCTCTCGGTGCAATTTCTTCTTTTATAATGCACTCGTTTCCGAAAATATTCTTTAAGTAGTTTAAATTTTCTTTGGTGTTTATTATTGACCAAAGTTTTTGTGAAGGATGCCAAAAGCTTGAATTTAAAGATTTTACTTTTTTACGAAAATCAAACCTTTTATAAGGGATGTAGATTTTAATTCTTTTCGCATTTATTCTCGGATTGTAAATAACAACTTTCATCTTTATTGGAATTTTCATGTTTAAATTTCCAAAAATATAGAATAAGTTACTATTTTATATGCTTATTATAAAATAATTACATAATTAAAAGAATATAACAGTTAATAACCGATAATAACGGTTAAAGTATTAAAATAAAAACTGTATCTTTGAAATTAAAAATAAAAAGATGCAACGAAAATGCAAAATGTGTAAAGAGCCGATTTTTGGAAGAAGCGATAAGATATTCTGTTCGGTTTATTGTAAATCTGAATATCATTTGAAATTAAGGAGAGCAACAAATGTTGAAGTAAGGGAAATTAATAAAATTTTAGCAAGAAACAGATCAATTTTACTTGAGATTTTAGGAAAAAATTCCGTACAGAGAAAAGTTAAAAGATTGATACTTGACAAAAAGAAGTTTAATTTTAAATATCATACTCATATTTTAAAAAACATTAGAGGGAAGTTGTTTTTTTATATCTATGACCTTGCTTGGATGGAGTTTTCTGATAACGAAATTTTAATTGTAAGAAAAAGATAAGAGTTCTCCGAATTTATAATTTACAGGACTTTGTTTTAATAAATTTTATTTTTCTGCTTGAAATTTTAATATTATAAATTCCGTTATTAAGCATAGGTTCACCGTCTATATGATATTTTTGGAATGAAGTTTTAATAATCAATTCAGATGAATTGTTGTTGAATTCAATATATCTTGAGTTTTTTAATTTTCCTGTAAACAGCTTGATAATAAACCCCGGATATATGAAAACAGGAAAAGGTTTTACAAGCACCGCAACATAATTATTGCTGTTAGGTTTTGCCGACGGTGCAATGCGAGCATTATTGCCGAATTGAGAGGTATTTGCAATAACAACCATATTGAATTTACCTGTAATTGTATTGTTTTCAAATGTAATTTCGGCAAGAAAAGGCTTAAACGTAAATATCGATTTTATCACAGATATTGTATAACTTACAAGTCCGCGTTTTTTTCTGCCTGCAAAATCGTGTGCCACAATGCTGTCAAATCCTATTCCGAAAGCATTAACGAATTTTTTTCCATTTACTTCAAGAATGTCAATTTCAATTGTTTTTCCTTCAACAATATCTTCAACAAGTGAATTAAGATCTTTTTTAAATCCGGTTTCTTTTGCAAAACCGTTTCCGGAACCGGCAGGAATAATTGCCAAAATTTTATCGGGATATTTATAAAATAAATTTATTGAACTGTTAATTGTTCCGTCGCCGCCGACAATAACAAATACTTTATATTTTTGTATGTTCTGTTCTGTAAATTTGAAAAAATCTTGATATGAACTGCTTATAAAGAATGATAGTTCAGATTTATGGTTTTTGATTTGATTTATGATTCTGTGAATTTGCTTTTTTCCTGAATTGGGATTAATAATGAAAATAATATCTTTTGTATTTATTATATCTTTTTCCATGTGTTTAGCAAAAAAATAATTCGAATGTTAAATTTGTTTAAACAGGTTTGAAATTAATAAAATATAACGCATAAAAAAACATGCCGGCAAATAATTATTACTGACATGTTTAAAAAGTTTTGAGAAATGTTTTTATTTATTTTCTTCGTTATTTAAGCCTTCGATTTGCTCGGGAGATAAAATATTTGGAGTTGTTTCCATTTGATTTAACTCTTTTAGGGCTTTTTGAGCTTTTGATTCTGCACTTTCTTCTTGTCTGGGAATAGCAACACTTGCGGTTATGCTAAAAACAATTAATGCAATTGCAAGTGTCCAAGTTGTTTTTTCTAAAAACTTATTTGTTTGAACAACACCGCCCATTTGTCCGCCGGAACTTCCGAAAGTTGAAGATAAACCTCCGCCTTTTGAGTTTTGTGCCAAAACAATAAGAATTAATAATACGCTTGCTGCTATAATAAGTATAATTGCTAATGTTAACATATCAATATTTTATTTTAAATTTTTAGTTTCATTAATTTTGGCTGCAAAGTAATCCTTTTTTTCCGGATTTTTCAAAATTAATTTCTCATAAATTTCGATTGCTTGGTCATATTTTCCCTGATTGATATAAATACTTGCCATTAATTCAGTAGTTACGGGCTTTTTTATTTTTGTACTTTCTTCAGAAATGTCAATATTTTCGGAATCATCAATTTCTTTTCTTTTTAATGAAGGCTTTTTATCAACAAATTTTTGTATTAAATCGTCAGTTTTTTTTGTTTCGGGTTCTGTTACTGTTTCTTCTTTTTGACTTGTATTTTTCTTTTTATTTTTGTATGCGGCAATTCTGGCAAATACATCATTTGCAGCTTTTGCTTCAGCAATTTTTCTCTTCTTTTCTTTTTCTGTATCTGTTTTTTGCTTAGCTTCTTTTTCGTCTTTTTTTACATCAGCAACTTTTTCAGTTTTAATTTCTGTTTTTTTATCCGAAACTGCATCTTCTTTCTTTTCTATTAACTCAAAGGCTTCCTCTTTTGAGCCTTCAATTATAATTTTGCTGCTATCTTTATCTTCTGTAACAATCTTTATTTCAGATGAATCAGTTGTGTTTTCAACAATAAATTCTATATCTTCATCTTTTAAGTCTTTAATGCCGGTATCATCTGTTTTTATTGAAATTTCTTCCTTCTTTTTTGTTTTTATTTCGTTGTTTATTTCATCTTTTACTTCTGTTTCTATTTTTATTTCTTCACTTGCCGGTTTGGTTTCAATTTCAATTTTTATTTCGTTTGTAAGCGTTTCTTTTTTATCTTCTGAGATAATATCAGTAATAATTTCGCCTTTACCTTTTTCGGTAACCGTATCTATTTTTATTTCATCGGTAACTGTTTCTTTTTTGTTATCTGTAATCGAATCAATTTTTATCTCGGTTTCAGTTTTTTTATCTTCTTTAGTTTCTTCGTTATAGGAAGTTAAATCAGAGATATCATCAGTTATTTTTACGAACGGTTTACTGTTTTCCGTTGGGTTTTGTTTTTTTGAGGTGATTATTTTATCGTAAATGCTGTCAATTGCAAGTCCTTCATTATCTGATTCAAAAGTGTCATCAGCTGTTTTTATTTCTTCAACAATAATGTGTTCTTTTTCGGGTTTTATTTTGTCTTTTTTGCTTTTAATATCTTTTTCAGTTTTTATTTCAATTTTCTCATCTTTTTCCTTTTTAATTTCGGGAACGCTGTCTTTTTTGTCATCTTTTGAGGGTATTGATATTATTTTTGTGAAAGGATCTTTTTCATTATCCTTGTTTTTTTCTGAACTTTTATCTTCACTTTTTATATCAATGTTTTCAGGTAATTCTGTTTCAATAATAATTTCATCGTTTATTTCTTCAGTTTTTTTGTCTTTGATTTTTTCATCAATTTTTTGAGTATCATTTTCTTTTAATTTTTTTCTTTCTGCTCTTCTTTTTTCTCTTTCGGCTTTCTTTTGTTCTCGTTCTGCGTTATTTTTTTCTTTACCTTCTTTTGGTGTTTGTTCTTCTCGAAGCTTTCTTTTTTCAGCCATTCTTTTTTCACGCTCAATTTTCTTTTTCTCACGTTCTGCTCTGGCTTTTTCTCTGTCTTCATCAGAAGTTTGCTCGGCTCGAAGTTTTCTTTTTTCGGTCATTCGTTTTTCACGCTCAATTCTTTTTTGTTCTCTTTTATCTGCAACGGAAACTTCAGTTGTTTTGTTATCAGTAACAATATCGGTTGTTTCATCTTTACTGACAACAACAGAATAATCTTCGGGAGATTTCAGCAGTTTTGAAATAATAGGTTCGAAGAAATTTCTGATTAATGATTCATGTTTAGGTTTTCCGTTTTCTTTAAGAGATTCTCCTTTATCAACTCTTCTTTTTGTTCTTCTTTTCTGAATCCTTTTTCTGATATCTTTTCTTGTTTGACTTTCCTCTGCTTTTTCTTTTTCTTCTTTTTTAACGGGAATTACTTTTATTTCTTTAAGAATAATAAGTTCATGCAGAATTTCTCTGTTAGGAACAGATGCAGAAATTCGACTTATGGCAGAGTCATAAATTTCTTTGCTTACATTATGTGCAGCCTTAATAAATAACAAATTAGCTGAATGAAAAAACGGATATTTTTCTAACAAAGATTTTATTTTGTCAAAATCTTCTTCTTTTATTTTTACCGGGTCAGCGATATAATCTTTAAAATCTTGAATTTCCATAACTTTTATTCATTAAATTTACCAGTTTACAACTGATTTATTAAATATATCATCAATAAGTTCTTTTACAATTATTTCGGTTAAACCGTCTTCAACATCTGTTAATAATTCAGAACTTAAATAATCGTCATATCTTGAAAATGAGGTGTTAAAATTATACTTCTCATTATTTACACTTGTATATTTTACTCTTACGGTAATTGTTAATCTGTTGTATTCTGCTTGTTCGCTTTGTGTTACCGCAACAGGCTTTGTGTTGTATGAAACAATTTCGCCTTCGAACATTAAATCTCCGTTAAAATCTACCAATTCAAGATTTGTTTGAGAAATAAATCTGTCTTTTAAACTTTCTGTAAACAGCTGGCTTAGATTAGGGTTAACAATAGCAGCTCTGTTAGGAAAAAATTTTATTGTTACTGTTTTATCATCCGGATGTAATGACGCACCTGAAAATCTATAAATTCCGCAAGAACTTATAATTGTAAAACTGAATAATAAAACAATAAATAAATTTTTTTTCATTACTTTATGTATTGATATTGTACTCTTTAAGTTTTCTATACAAAGTTCGTTCCGAAATTCCCAGCTCTAATGCTGCATATTTTCTTTTACCTCTGTGTTTATTTAGTGCTTTTTGGATTAATTCAATTTCTTTATCTTTTAAAGACAAAGATTCTTCAACAATTTCTTCTGTATCTTCAATAAAGGCTTCTCGTTTATCAAATTTATCTTTTTCTCCCGGGGTTTGCACAAAATCATCTTTTACATTAAAAATATTATCCGATACATTATTAATCCTTTGTTCTTCTCTTAAGAAATTATCGGAAATATTAACTCTGTTTTCTGAATTTTGTGCCAATCCTCTTACTATTGTTTTTAATTCATTAATTTCATTTCGCATATCAAAAAGAATTTTGTATAAAATTTCTCGTTCATTTGCAAAATCTTCTTTATTCACAGAGCCTTCATAGACCATAGGTAATTGATCATACTCTTCAGGAAGGTATTTTTTTATTGTTTCTGCATTAATTAATCTGTTTTCTTCTATTATTGAAATTTGTTCCGATATATTCTTTAATTGCCTGACATTTCCTTTCCACCTGTAGTTTTCGAGCAAAACTTTTGCTTCTGCGTCAAGTTTTACCGGCGGCATTCTGTATTTTTCCGAAAAATCTTGTGCAAATTTTCGGAACAAAAGGTGTATGTCTTCTGTTCTGTGTCTTAAAGGAGGAATAGTAATCGGAACTGTATTTAATCTGTAATACAAATCTTCTCTGAATTTTCCTTTTTGAACTGCTTTTTGCAGGTTAACATTTGTTGCTACAACAACTCTTACATCCGTTTTCATTGCTTGCGAAGAACCTACTTTAATATATTCTCCGGTTTCAAGAACACGCAGTAATCTTACTTGAGTTGACAGCGGCAATTCTCCAACTTCATCTAAGAAAATAGTTCCTTTGTCTGCTTCTTCAAAATAACCTTTTCTGCTTTTAACGGCACCGGTAAAAGACCCTTTTTCATGTCCGAAAAGTTCAGAGTCAATAGTTCCTTCCGGAATTGCACCGCAATTTACTGCAATATAATTGTTGTGTTTTCTTGCACTTAATTGATGTATAATTTGAGGGAACATTTCTTTTCCTGTTCCGCTTTCACCCGAAATTAATACGGATAAATCGGTAGCAGCTACTTGCATTGCAATATCAATTGCTCTGTTTAATCCGGGGTAATTGCCTATTATTCCGAATCTTTGTTTTATTTGTTGTACCGTCATTTTTATTTACACACAATTTTAAATAATTTACAAATTTGCTAATTTTATCAGAAAAAATCAAATTGGTGTAAAAATATAGTATATTTTTGTAAAACATATTAGATTAGTGAATTAATTTAATGCTTATGAAAATACTTGCAATTATACCTGCCCGATATTCTTCTGTTAGGTTTCCGGGAAAACCGCTTATTGATATCGGAGGAAAACCAATGATTGAAAGAGTATATGAAAGAGTTTTTAATGTTATTGATAATGTTATTATTGCTACTGACGATTATAGAATTGCAGATACGGTAAAACAATTTGGAGGTAATTATGTAATGACATCGAATGCCCATAAAAGCGGAACCGACAGATGTGCAGAGGCATTGTTGCTTTTTGAAGAAAGTTCCGGCAAACAATTTGATGCAGTTATAAATATTCAAGGTGACGAACCTTTTATTGAAAAAGAACAATTAAAAAAAGTAATTGAGTTGATTAAAAAGCCGAATACTCAAATAGCAAGTTTGGTAAAAAAGATAGATAATAATGAAGATATTTTTAATTCTGACAAACCGAAAGTCGTTCTTGATAAATATAATTTTGCAATTTATTTCAGCAGATCTCCGATACCGTTTATAAGAGATTCGAAAAGAGAAAAATGGCATTTAAAACATAACTTTTTAAAACATATAGGAATTTATGCGTATAAAAGCAAAGTTTTGCAAGAAATAACAAAATTAAAACAAAGTAAATTAGAAACAGCAGAATCTTTAGAACAAAACAGATGGGTTGAGAATGGTTACAAAATTGCACTTGATTATACTGATGTTGAAAGTATTTCTGTTGATACAAAAAGTGATTTAGATAAAATATTAAAAAAACATTTTTAATTTGTGGAAACATTATTTGTTTTTCATCGTACAATAAACTGAGCATATGAATAAAATTACTAAAATATTATTTTCAGCATTTTTATTTTTTTCTGTTTTTGCTTCATACTCTGCAAAAGCACAAGGATTTTCAGATGGAAAAACGACTATAGTCGGATTTATTCCGAACTATGATGTTTTGATTTACCCTAATCCTGTTACAAATAATAAGTTTTATGTCAGATCTGACAGAGTAATCAAATCAGTTGAGGTAATGAATATTTTAGGACAAAATATTAAAACTGTTAACAATGAAACAAATGTTCCTTATAATATTCTTGTTGAATTAGGAGATATAAGAGATATAAAGAAAGGAATGTATATGGTAAGAATAACTTTTGATGATGAACAATCAATAATACAAAAAATAATATTAAAATAAATTATAAGTAATTAAGTTCAATTGATAAATGTCTGCAATTTGCAGATATTTTTTTTGTCTTGTAAGGTGCACACATTGAAGGTGTTACAGTTAGGAGGGTAAAAAATAATAAAAAAAACAAAAAAAAATGAAACCTTTTTAAAACATCTGCGTATATGGTAATAAATAAAGATTACTAAATCTTTTAAATAATCAATTTCAGAAAAAGTAATAGTAGCTTAAATAATTTTTTGGTGTTTTTATGGTTTTAAAGTCCGGCATTTTTGTCGGACTTTTTTATTAGATGTTTCTGAAAAATGAAAGTTCTTCTGAGAAATCGATGAAACTGAATTCTTTGTTTATTTTTTCTATTAAGCTGACATTATACGTTGCAAATTTTTTATATTCAGGTGAATTCGGAAAAAAAGCTCTGTGTTGTTTTGCTTTTATTATTTTCTTAATTTCTTTATATATTTTTACCGTTTCATTTGAAAAAAAAGAACTTTTAAAATAGTTGAAAATATAGTTTATTGCAAGTTCATTTGGATGCAACATATCTGAATTATAAAAACGGTAATCTCTCAAATCATCATTCATGATTTCGAATGCAGGAAAGTAACAGCAGTTTTCCGTATCGTTTATAATCCTCTCGGTTGCTGTCCTTAATAATGATTTACTTAAACTGTTTTGTGCAAAACCGTCTTTCAAATGTCTTACAGGACTTACGGTAAAAATAATTTTTAATTCGGGATTAAATTCTTTAAGCCGATTTAATAAACCAAAATATATTTCAGAAATTTCAGTTTCTGTCAGCAATCGTCTTTTAAACATCTTTGCCGGAACTTTATGGCAATTTGAAACAACATTACCTGATTCTATATTTTCAAATATCCAAGAAGTTCCAAAAGTTATAGACAAATAATCGGCATTTTTCAAATATTCAGAAGAATTATTAATTCTAACATTAATATCATCCAATATTTTATTTTTATCATCTTTTGAGAATCTGCTATGATGAAAATAACTGTGCCATTGTTCATTATGGTAAAAAATATCATCTTTAGTGAAAATTCTTTTTTCTAAAAGAATATCAAGTGAGTTTTTAATTGAAACAGGATTGTATAAAATTCCGAAAGGATTTATATCAATATTAAACTTAGATTCCGTCAACTTTTTTCCGATATTTTCAGTAAAGCAAGAACCGATAAACATAGTTTTTGACTTATAAGAAATCTCAAAATCAAAATTTACAGGCTTTATTACAGTTCTGAAATTAATTTTTTCCGATTCCGACATAGCTTAATTTTTTTATCAAATTTAACTCAAAATTGTATATTTCAGCACTAAAAAATATCCTTTAATGTAATAAATTTGCTTTTAAATCTTATTTGTCATATATTCAACAAGTTAACACATTACAGGTTTTCGCATATAACATATTATCATTCAATATTGTATGAAAAAAGAATCTGATATATACAGATTAAGGTATCGAAATTATATAAACGATATAACTGAAAAAAGAATTAATTCTGTAGTTATTATCAGTATATTTCTTTTATTATTCCTTTGTATATCCGATGTTTTTATCAGAAATAATGTTAATGCCATATATACAAGAATACCGCCTTTATTAATCGGGGGTATATTAATCAGTTTGAGAAACTTAAAACGTTTCAAAAGAAAATCTTTATTAACATCTTTATATAACTTCCTGTTAGCAACACTTCTTGCAATGATGTTTGCTAAATACCTAATTCATCTTAACTCCGAAACAGAATCAATAAGTATTTCAAGCATAATTACGGCTATTTTTATAGTTTCTCTTGAAATACGCACAAACTTAGTTTATACAATTTTAATTTATCTTATCCCTTTCATTCTTTTTTTTATAGTTCTGTTCTCTTTCTTTTCTGCTACAAAAGAACAGCTATTACCTTTTATTAATGTTTTTATAATGATAATAGTAGGTTTTTCAATTAACCGAATTCAAAATAATTTAAGATATAAAAATTTTAAAAGCGGATTCTTACTGAATGTTGAAAAACAAAAACTTTTTGAAAAAAATAAAGAACTGCAAAACTACCAAAACAAGCTTCAGGATTTAGTTGAGGAAAAGACAAAGTCGTTGCAAATTGCTCTGAAAAAAGTTAAAGAAAGTGATGAACTAAAAACATCTTTTTTACAAAACATATCACACGAGATAAGAACACCGATGAATGCTGTTCTTGGCTTTGTACATTTATTATCAGAAAAAAATAAAGAAGCCGAAAAAGAATTTGAAATTATTGATAAAAACCTAAGGCAATTATTAAAAACTATTGATGATATAATTCTGTTGTCTGAATTACAAACAAAACAATTTAAAATAACTCCTGTGAAATTTGCAGTTAATTCTTTTATGAAATCACAGTGTGAATCAACAAAAAAAAATATTGAAGAAAATCTGAAACCAATTTTAGTTTCATATAAAAAAGATGCAGAAAATGATATAAAAATAAAGACCGACAAAGATATTTTGAGTAAAATATTTTCTTACATACTTGAAAATGCAGTAAAATTTTCTGATTCAGGAGAAATTAAATTGTCATACAAAATAGAAAACAATCAAATTATATTTATAATATCAGATAACGGAATAGGAATTTCCGATAAAAATTTACTCTTTGTTTTCGATTTATTCAGAAAATTTGAAAACTCAAATAATATCTTTAGAGGTGTTGGAATAGGATTAAGTATTGCAAAAGAACTTACAAATATCTTAAACGGGAAAATTACTATAAAATCAAAAGAAAAAAAAGGAACAACAGTCGAAATTATTTTGCCTGCAAACAAAAATTGATGCAAATTTGTTTCTTAAAAAAATAAAAAAGTTAGTCATGAAGAGTGATTACAGCATTTCAATTTTAAAAGATTACAGTAAGCTGGAAGAAATACATGAGTTAGCACATAATGCATTTATCGAATCCGGATTAATAACAAAAAAACAAAACAATAAATTAGATTTATTTCCGCACTTAAATAAAAGTAAAAATACAAAAACTATTATAGCTGAATATTCAGATAAGATTATAGGAACAAACTCAATGACTTCTGACGGTATAAACGGACTTCACACCGATAAATATTTTAAAAAGGAAACCGATAATTTCAGAAAAAACACAAAAATAAAAATAGGAAGTTCATGGAGATTAGCAACACATAAAGATTATCGTTCAAATATAATGTTGCTTCTTGATTTAATTGAGAAAAGCGTAAATGTTGCTATTAACATGAAAATTGAAACTTGTTTGTATATATTTGCAAAAAAACATGAAGGTTTCTATAAAAAACTGTTAAATGCAACTTTAGTTGCCGAAAAGAAATGTTATATCGAAAAAGGCTTAGAAGTACATTTAGTATTAATGAAAACGGAAACTGAAGAAACAAGAAAACATCTAAACGAAATATTTATCAGAAGAAAATTTTAAAATGCCTGAAATAATATATGAAGATAATCATCTTATAATCGCAAATAAAAAACCGGGAGATATTGTGCAAGGTGATAAAACCGGCGACAAAACTCTTGCTGATGACATAAAAGATTATATAAAACAAAAGCACAATAAACCCGGAGATGTTTTTTTGGGAATAGCACACCGCTTAGACAGACCCACAAGCGGCATTGTAATTTTTGCGCGTACAAGCAAAGCATTAGCACGTATAAATAAAATGTTTGCCGAAAAAGAAATTAATAAAACTTATATTGCAATTGTTGATAAAAAACCTCCGAAACAAAAAGATACAATTACACATTATTTAGTGAGAAACAGAAAACAAAATAAATCTTATGCAAATAATAAGGAAGTTTCAAATTCAAAAAAAGCAATGCTTACTTATGAAATAAAAATAAAATCAGACAAATATTATTTACTCGAAATAAAACTTCATACAGGAAGGCATCACCAAATAAGAGCTCAATTAGCAAAAATCGGATGTAACATAAAAGGCGATTTAAAATATGGATTCCCGCGTTCAAATCCTGACGGAGGAATTTGTTTGCATGCATACAAAACAGAGTTTTTACATCCTGTAAAAAGAGAAAATATTATTCTTGCCGCAAATCCGCCCGATGATAAGCTTTGGGATTTTTTTATTTCTAAAATCTAAAAAAAAGCTGCTTAGTTCAACTAAGCAGCTTTTTTTACAATGGAAATAGAATTAATATTCCAAATTATAATAATCCATAACTTGATAATAATCATTGATATCTACACCTGCATTTTCTAATTCATTATAAATTGCTTGTTTAGGACTTAAGCTTTTACCGTTTCCTTCAGTTGTGGTAATATTGGTAGGTTCTATAATTACAACTTTGAACCATTCCATCTCTTTTAAATCTGCATTTGGAGTATAAGTACCGTCAAGTTCTAATGAAACAATCATAATATTATATTCGGGTACAGAAGAATATGTAGTAGGAGAACCGTTTACAAACATAGTATAGTTTCTGTGTACTAAACCTGTCCAAACATCTCCGGGTATTAAAGTAGCATAGCTAACTCCAGTATGTTTTACATATCCTAATATTACATTATTTTGAATAATTTCATTGGTTAAAACAGAAGACATATCAATATACATACCAGAACCATTGCCCCATACCGGGTTATTATAGATATATGTCTGCACATTTGCATTACCGTCTGTTCCGTCAACTCCGTCAACTCCGTCAACTCCGTCTGTTCCGATTGGTCCGATTGGTCCTTCACAGGAAGCTAACCCTGCAATTACAATCATAATAAATAAATCAATGTCGTTTAGTTAAGGATTAATCATAACTGTGTAAAAATAAGAAAAATATAATAAAAAGTTCTTTGAAATTTTGCTTTTTAAAAATAGTATTTATTTTTACGGTATATATAGGGGGTAAGT
>JAKISF010000053.1 GCA_021648725.1 Bacteroidales bacterium
CGGCGTTTGTATCGTAATATGAAAAAGCTTGCAAATCGGTATCAAAAACCAATAAAGCATTTGCGGGACTGCTTATTGCATTTTTTTGGCTTGTTGAAAGACGGGGAATGAGTAATCCTTTGTTTGTTGAGTTTATTTGCATAATTGCACTTATATCGGGTGTTTTTGTGCCCAGACCGAGTTGTGCATACTCCGTCAAGGTCATAACAGGAAAGTATTTGCTTGCGGTTTTATAATAAAAATCTAAATTGCGATATACACTAAAATCCCAACTTGAAGTATCACATTTGTTGCACTTTGAAGATAAGCGAACAGTAGTAATTGTATCGCTGTAAAGATGTAACAACTTAAAGGGCTTATATGTTCCTATTCCTACATTTCCTCCGGTATGGTAAATATCCCCTGTGTAGGGGTTTATGGTTGTGCCTATGGCTAATTGTGCCTCTGATTTAGTTGTTGCAAAAAAAGTAATCATAAGAAAAATAATAGGCATTAATCTTGCGGGGGGGGGGTAATTTGCAAAATTTCATATTTAGTTTTTTAAATTAGGTAATTGAAAGGATAAATATAAACATAACTATTTTATTATGCAAATTTTTGGCAGGCATTTAGTTGTGTTATAGTGCGGACAGTGATAATAGCAGATTAATAAAGTAAAAATAAAAGCGATTACCATTATGATAATCGCTTAATGAAATAATTTAAAATAGTTGATTTTAGATTAATCTTCTTTCTTTTCTTTGTCTTTTTCGGAAGTCTTCTCGTCATCTTTTACTTTGTCATCTTTCTTCTCTTCTTTTTCTTCCTTAAATTCAAGAATATTATTTTCGGACAATAAATTATACCATTTTAAAACTTTTTTAATATCAGACACATATACTCTGTCTTTGTCATATTCAGGCAGTACTTCTTCAAAGTAAGTTTTGATTTCAGCGGAGCTTGATTTCGGGCTTATTGCTTTTTTACCTTCTTCTTTATCATAAATTTTCTTGAGAACATCTTCAAGTTTAATGTCTTCATCGGTTGTGAAAATTGAAATGTCGCTTAAAGAGCTTATTTGGTCGGATGCAAATGCACTGCCTCTTTTTCCGTCGGAAACTGATTCTACAACGATACCTGTTTTGGATTGGGCAATATGTTTATATAACCCGGGTTTTCCTGAAATTGATAAAATCTTACTTAAATCCATAGTTTTTCTTAAAAAATTTGTGCAAATGTAATTGATATTTCTTATATCGGAAATAATATTACTAACATTTGAGGTTATTAACGTTTTTTCAAAATAATTATTTTGTTAAATTTATTCACTCGTTATTTTTTTATGTATGTTTAAAATTTGCGGTAATATGAGTTCTTTATCATCGTTTCTGATAATAAAATTTGATTTTTTTATTCTTGCTTTATCTGAAATTTGATTTTTTATTCTTGCTTTTACCTCTTCAAAATTTGTGTTATCTCTTTGCTTAACTCGTTTAATTCTTATTTTTTCAGGTGCAGTAACAGTTATTATTATATCAACGTTTTTATACATATTACTTTCAAATAATATTGCATTTTCATTGATAACATAAGAACTGTTTTGTAAAGAAACCCATTTATTAAAATGATTTTTGACAATAGGATGTACAAGTGAATTTATGAATTTCAGTTTTTTCTCATCATTAAAAATTATGTTTGCAAGAAATTTTCGGTTTAATTTATTTTGCAGATACACTTCTTTCCCGAATTTTGAAATAAGTTTATTTTTAATTTCAGGGGTTGAATTCATCAATTTTTTTGCTTCAATATCTGAATTGTAAACAGGAATTCCGAGTTTTTCAAATACTTTACAAACAATTGATTTTCCGCTTCCTATTCCTCCGGTTAAACCGATAATTTTCATAAAAATATTTTAATTAATAATGGAAAGTGCTTTTGCCGAGAAATTCTCTTAAAATAGATGTGGGCGGAATTTCATCTTCTATGTTAATGTCCTTAAAGTAGGAAAAGAACTTTAATAATCTTTTAGCTTCTGCATGTTCGGGTTTGCTTTGGTTGATGTCTTTCAGAAGCGGTTCTGCATATTTTTTTAAAACTGCAAGTTCATAAAGTAAGGCAGAATTGAACATTATATCTGCTTCTTCCTGAAACGGAAAAATGTTTTTTTCTTCTCCTCTTCTTACACTTTCCCAACGACTTAACGTATCATAGACACTGTACCCTCTGTATTTGTGGTCTCTTATTATTCTTCTAATCAACCGGTTGTCTGTTGTCGGGATTCTGTTGTGCCCGTCAATACCAATTTGAGTAAGTGCGGATATATATATTTTATATTTTACATCGTCATCAATATTTTCAGTTAACTTCGGATTTAAAGCGTGAATTCCTTCTGCAATAAAAATAGTGTCTTCGTCTGCCGAAAGTGTTGTTCCGTCAAAATATCGTTCTCCTGTTTCAAAACTGAACTTAGGTAAATCAATTGTTTTACCGGCTTTTAAATCATTAATATTTTTGTTGAAAGTTTTAGTGTCCAGTGCATCTAAAGATTCAAAATCGTAGTCTCCGTTTTCATCTAAGGGTGTTTGGTCTCTGTTTACAAAATAGTTGTCTAATGATATTTGAATAGGTTTCAATCCTGAAACTTTAAGTTGAACAGCAAGTCGTTTTGAGAAAGTTGTTTTTCCGGAAGATGAGGGTCCTGCAACTAAAATTAATTTTATATTTCCTTTGTTTTTTATTTCGTCTGCAATTTCAGCAATTTTTTTCTCATGTAATGCTTCTGATATTTTTATTAATTCGCTGTCGTTACCTTCAATAATTTGCTCATTTAACCTGCCTACATTCGCAGTATTTAAAATTTCAACCCAACTTTTGTGTTCTTCAAGAATGTCGAACATCATATCTTGTTTTACGAATGGTTCAAGTTTGTCAGGTTTTTTTCTGTCAGGTACTTTTAAAAGCATTCCGTCGTATAATTGAATTAAATCAAAAACTTTTAGATATCCTGTTGACGGAACAAGAAATCCGTAGAAATAATCTATCATATCTTCTAACGAGTACACACAAGTATATAATGAAGGGCTTTGTTTAAACAGGCGTGCTTTTTCGGGATAATTATTTTTTTCAAAGATTTCAATTGCTTCTGAATTCAAGATTTCATTTCTTACAAAAGGTATGTTTGCATCAATAATTTCCGTCATTTTATTCTTAATCTCATTAACTTGTTCTGCTTGCCCCGTCATATCTTTTCCTACAAGTTGACAGAAATAGCCTTTTGAAACAGAGTGTTCAATCATAACATCAATATCAGGATATATTGATTTTACGGCTTTCATTAAAACAAAGTATAATGAACGAAAATTCATTCTCATACCTTCACGATGTGTAATATTAATAAATTCAACAGTATGAGGTTTGAAAATTCGATAAGAAAGTTCTTTTGCTTCATTATCTACTAATGCACCCAAGAAAGGATGGCTGTTTGTTATTTTCTGGTCTTCAATAATTTCATGTAAACTCGTACCGAAATCGTATTCTTTCGTAATATTTGTATTCTTGCAAATAATTTTCATCTTAATATTTCTTGTAAAATTTAAGTACAATCTTACATTTTTTTAAGATTTAATAAAAATATTTTTGTGATATTTTTTTTTATGATAGTTTTGTATCCGGTTATCCGGATATGATGATTTGTTAAATTTAAATAATTGTAGAAATGGTTTTGAACACAAACTTAGAACATGTAACAACGGGAGCAGATTATAATAAGATTATTTCCGAAAATGAAAATGTAATGATATGCTGCGGCAGAATGGGACCTATGTGTGTGCCTGTTTATGCTGTAATGGAAGAATTAAGAGAAGAATACCAAAATATTAAGTTTTGTGATATGCTTTTTGATAATCCGGAAGCACATGTTATAAGAAATTTACCTGAGTGTGCAGGTTTTATGGGATTGCCTTTTACTGTTTATTATAAAAACGGTAAAGTTGTAAAAGCTACAAGCAGTATTCAAACAAGAGAGCAAATTACAGAAATTTTAAAATCAGAATTTTAAAATCACATATTATAATTAATGTTTAGCTTCTTTATCTCGATATTTTCATAATTTTAGTTTTTAAACATCTTGCGTTTTGTAAGGTGTTTTTGTAATACAGAGCAATATGGAACAACAAAATAAATATGATATTATTGTTATCGGCGGAGGACCGGCAGGTTTGACTGCAGGATTATACGCTTCAAGAGCAAAAGTAAAGGTTTTAATTTTAAATGAAGGTATTGCAGGAGGTCAAATGTCATTGACACACGAAGTTGCAAATTATCCGGGAATAGAAAAAATAAGCGGATACATGATGTCGAGAAATATGCAAAAGCAAGCTGAATCTTTTGGTTGCATTGTGAAATCAAATATTAAAGTTACAAATATTGATTTAAAAGGAATCATAAAAAAAGTTACGGTAAACAAGAAAGAGACTTATGAGTCAAAAGCTGTAATTATTGCAACAGGCGGGAAATCAAAAGAAATAGGAGTTGAAGGGGAGAAAGAATTTGCAGGACGAGGTATTTCTTATTGTGCAACTTGCGACGGTGATTTTTTTCAGGATAAAGAAATTATTGTTGTTGGCGGCGGTAATTCTGCATTAGAGGAAGCAATTTCTTTAACTCAATATGCAAGTAAAGTTACGATTATTCATCAATTTAATTATTTTCAGGCATATAAACATGCGATTGAAGCTGCTCAAAATCATGAAAAAATAAGTTTTATTTTAGAATCAACTATAACCGGTTTCTACGGTTCACAATCTTTAGAAAAGGTAAAAATTAAGAGCTCTAATACAGGAATTGAAACAGAAATGAAAATTGACGGTGTATTTATTTTTATAGGTTATGTACCTCAAACCAAACCTTTTAAAAATATCATAAAGTTAAATGAAAGAGGCGAAATATTAGCTGATGAGAATTTAGAAACAAATATAAAAGGGGTCTTTGCAGCCGGAGATTGCAGAGAGAAAATATACAGACAAATTACTACTGCTGTTTCCGACGGAACAATTGCAGCATTAAATGCAATTGAGTATATTCAAAGCTAAATATTATTCTTAAAATTATGTTATTTTTTCAATAAAGCATCTTTTATAATCTTTGCCCAAATTTCATATCCTTTTTTATTCATGTGCAGTTTATCTTTTTGAAATATATTGTTTAGGATATTGCCGCTTATATCATACATCGGTTCAGTTATGTCAATATAATGAAGTTTTTTTTCTGTAATACAAAATTCTTTTATTAACATATTTGTAATTAGCATTTTATCTATATAATTGATTCTTTTTGGCGAAGGTTTTATTGATAAGAAATAAATATCTGTTTCAGGTAAATATTTTTCTGCCATACGAACAAATAATTTAAATGCTTTTAGGATGTTTTCAGGCGTTAAAAACGGAGCCAAAACATCATTATCTCCTTCATATAAAACTATTGCAGAGGGTTTATAGGGCATTGCCAATCTGTTAAAATAATATATTGCTTCCGGCAAAGTTGAACCTCCGAAACCCCTGTTAATTGCCGGTAAAGGAAATAAATCTTCTTTTATTGAATACCATCTTCTGATACTTGAACTTCCGAGAAATAAAATTTGTCCTTCTGTAATACCTTTTTTCGCATCAATTAATTCGTACTTTAAAACTTCATCTTCATATCTGTTTAAAAACAATGTGTCAAGGTAAGTTGACATTTCTTGCATATACAATATTGTGTCAACTGTTGTTTGATATTTATCAGTAACATCAAAATTTTTTATTTCACTTTGGCTGTTTGATTTACAAGAAAAAAACGAAAGAACAGATATATATATAAGAATTTGTAAAGGTTTCATTTATTTTTTTTGCAAATATATTTTGATTTTTTATTATTATCGGTATCGAATTCATATTTTTGTAAAAAATAACCCAACATGACATTAATTAAATCCGTTTCAGGAATAAGAGGAACAATAGGCGGAAAACCCGGAAATAACTTAACTCCGATTGATATAGTAAAGTTCACTTCTGCATATATTCATTTAATGCAAAAGCGTTTGTCAAAGAATAAATTGAAAATTATTGTAGGAAGAGATGCAAGATTATCAGGGCAACAAGTTTTAAATATTGTTATCGGAACTTTAACCGGAATGGGTGCAGATGTGGTAAATATAGGTTTAGCAACCACGCCGACAACCGAAATTGCTGTTACGGAGGAACATGCTGACGGAGGAATAATATTAACAGCAAGTCATAATCCGAAACAATGGAATGCGTTAAAACTTTTAAATGAAAATGGTGAATTTATATCTGCCGGTGAAGGAAAAGAACTTTTGAAATATGCTGATAATAAGTTTGATGAAATAACTTATGCCGAAATAAATAAGATAGGAAAAACTTCCGAAAAAGATTATTTACAAAGACATATTGATTTAATTACGGAAAATAAATTTGTTGATATTGAAGCAATTAAGAAAGCTGATTTTAAAGTAGCAATTGATGCCGTAAATTCTGTCGGCGGAATTGCATTGCCGGAATTATTGAAGCAATTAGGTGTAACAAATACAATTGAATTATACTGTGAGCCAACCGGTAATTTTCCGCACAACCCTGAACCTTTGCCTGAAAATTTAACTGAAATTTCAAAAGTTATTAAAGAACAAAAGGCTGATGTCGGTTTTGTGGTTGATCCTGATGTTGATCGATTGGCAATTATTAATGAAGACGGCACAATGTTCGGTGAAGAATATACGCTTGTTGCCGTTGCTGATTATATTCTTTCAATACAAAAAGGAAATACGGTATCAAATTTATCCTCCACAAGAGCTTTAAAAGATGTTACGGAAAAATACGGAGGAAAATATTCAACATCTGCAGTAGGAGAAGTTAATGTGGTTGAAGAAATGAAAAAAGTTAATGCTGTTATCGGAGGAGAAGGAAACGGCGGTGTTATTTTTCCTCCTTTACATTACGGAAGAGATTCCCTTATCGGAATAGCATTGTTTCTTACACATTTGGCAAAATCCGGTAAAACTTGCTCTGAATTACGTGCAACATATCCTGAGTATCATATTTCAAAAAATAAAGTTGAATTAACTCCTGATACAGACGTTGATGACATACTTTCTAAAATAAAAAATAAATATGAGCAAGAAAATGAAGTTAAAATTACGACAATTGACGGTGTGAAGCTTGATTTTAAAGAAGGCTGGGTTCATTTAAGAAAATCAAATACAGAACCTATTATCAGAATTTATGCCGAAAGCAAAACCCAAAAACAAGCAGAAGAATTTGCAAAAATGATAATGAACGAAATAATATAATTTATTTGCTTTTCGGATTTTTTCCGTAAAATAAATCATCGGCTTTTAGTGCTGCTTGTGCAAATAATCTTGAATTATCAATACCTTTTCTGATTAAATTATGCATAAAATTATTCGGATGCGAATAGGGGCAAACCTGAATACATTTTCCGCAATCCGTACCTATAACATTCCAATATGTAAAACATGATTCTTGGTTAATTGTCCATCTTTCCGTTCCGAATTCTTCTTTCGGATTATCAAAAGATATAGCTTTTACAGGACAATTTACGGCACATTTTTTACAAATCTTGCAAAATTCGGTCATACTCGGTTTAGGATTTATTTTGTCTGCGATAAGAGGCAAATCTGTAGTGACAACAGCAATTCTTACTCTCGGTCCTATTTCGTGTGACATTAAAATTCCCATTCTGCCTAATTCTCCTAACCCTGCATCACGAGCAACCGTAGGACAAATTAAATCATAATTGCCGTCGAAATGGGGCTTTGCTGAATATCCGAATTGCCTTATAAACAAAGTTAACTGATTTGCAATTGCAGCAGAGCGATAATATTGTTGAGAAGATTCTACTACGGTTTCTGCTTTCGGGGCTTTATCAATCATTGTTTTGTCCATTTCAACCGTAAAAGCAACGGCAAAAGGGTGTTTGTCCGTTATTTCTTTGCCGTATTCTTTTCCTCTTCCTTTATGGCTGTATAAATGATAATCTTTTAATTCGGTAATTCCTATACTTACTGCACCTATTTGTTTTATCCAGTTCTTAATGTAATTACTGATTTCATGAGCATTAATTTCTTTTTTAGAAACATTTTCTTTCGCAACTTCTTCAATATTACCGACAAAAACTTCAACAGCTTCAAAATTAGCATTTGCACTTGCAAATTTAAATTCATTATATTTTAAACTTTTTTTACTTAATAATCCTGCCTTTGCTCTGAATTTATCATCGAGTATTTTCTTTTCGGAATTATTCTTATAGTATTCTTTAAAATTTTCTGAGCCGGGTTTAAGAGCTGCTCTCGAAAACATTACATCACGTTCATCAAATTTAAATTTAACAGGGTTTTTAATTACTTTACTCTTAACTTTTACAGGAATAACTAAAATAATACCGAGAATAAAAATTAAAAAGACAAAACTGTAAGCAATGATTTCGTTATTAAGGTAAAAAGATGTAAATGAGAATAGTGCAATTGTTATTAAACTAAGAGCCAGGGTTATTAATGAAGCTCTTTTTTCGTTTTCGTTCATGAAAATAATTGAAAAATACAGCATTATTACGGTAAGAAATAACCCGACAATTCCGTTTATGAGAAATATATTTATGTGAAATAAAGCTGCTTCCATAGTGTTCAAAAGTAGGTAATATTATTTAATTTTTTTATTCCTCTTAATATTCCTTTCTTGTAATCGTTTTTATATTTTAAATTATGAATTTGAAATCAGTAATTATTGACCTTGACGGAACTTTATTAAACGATAAACGAAAAGTAGGAGATAATGATTTTAAAACTTTACAAAATCTCGGGAAACAAAATGTTGAAAGAATTATAGCAACCGGACGTTCATTATTCAGCACAAATGAAGTTTTAGCATCTGATTTTCCGATTGATTATTTAATTTTTGCGGCAGGTGCAGGAATTATGAATTATAAAACAAAAAAAATTATAAAATCTCACTTTATAACTAAAAATGATGTAATAACTATTGCAAAACGATTAGATAAGCTAAAAATAGATTTTCAAGTGCGAGCAAATATCCCGAACAGTCATAAATATTTTTTTAAAAGATTTTCTGAAACAAATCCGGATTTTGACAGAATAAATTTAATTTATAAATCATATATTAAAGAATTAAATGATTTTAAAAAGTTGGAAAATTCCGCAAGATTTATTTGCATAGCTCAGGATAATAAAATTGTAAAACAAATTGAAAATGAGTTTAAAGAATTCAGTATTATTCGAGCAACTTCTCCGATTGATAACCGTTCTGTTTGGATGGAAATATATCCGAAAGGGGTAAATAAGGGAACAGCGGTTAAGTTTCTTGTAAATAAACTTAATTTAGATTTATCTGATACAATAGCTGTCGGTAATGATTATAACGACATCCATTTTTTAGATTGCTCAGGAATTAGTTTTGTGGTAAATAATGCACCCGGTAATTTAAAAGAAAAGTATAACATAACGGTAAGTAATAATGATAATCCTTTAACAACAATAATAAATTCTTTTAAATAAATATATTTTCAAGCAATTCAGTTCCTGTTTTTGTTTTAAATATTTTTTTTCTGATATTCGGAATTATATTTTTTGATTCATTACCTTCTTCAAAATTCACTAAAAAATCTGCTTCTATTAATATTTGAAAATCCTGATTATCAATTTTAGAATAACTGTGATGATTTGCAATAATGTATAAAACTCTGTTTAATGTTTTACCCGGAATATTAAATTCTTTTAATAGTTCTTTTGCAACGGGAGGTCCTTCAATTTCTTGATAGTGTCCTGCAGTTGAATTGTATTTCTTTTCACAAACTTTTATTCCTATATCATGTAAAACGGCGGCAATTTCTGCAGTTTCTTGTAGTTTGTTACTGATATTTTCGTTATAGGAAATATATTTTACATAAGCATGAACTTTTAAAGCATGGTTTATTCTTCGAACATCTTTTCCGAAATAATTTATCATCTTCTTTATTATCATTAAAATATCGATTGATTCACAGGCAGTTATATTCCAACTTGTAAAAGGATGCTCTGCCAAATATAAATTGTAATATCTTATATCTCCGGTAACTTCTTCACCGAGCCAATCGGGTTTTATAAAATCTTCGTTTTCGTTTGTCAACTCAATTTCGGCAATTTTTATACCTTTATTTTTTCCTTCAAAGAAATCAACTTCAAAAGTATGCTTACCTGCCGGAAAATAATATCTTGTTTTTACAATAATCTTATTTTTACATAGCAACAGAAGCTGTTCGGCTTCATTAACCGTAATTTCTTTTTCAAATTCAAAACGTGTTGTGCCGGACTCGTTGCTTTTTCCTTTAATGGTTAAATATGCTTTGTTGCCTTTTAATCGAATTCTTACAGAATGTTCAGGTTCAGTTGAAATATAGCCCTGTTTTACTTTCTCAAAATGAAGCCCTTCAACCGAGAAATTATTTTTTACCAAGAATTTTCTTTCAATCTCAATGTTCATTTTAAAGCTTTTATTCTTTGGTACAAAGTAGGGTGGGAGTAATAAAAAAAGACATAGCGAGGATGCGGGGTTAAATTACTCAGGTTTTTTTCACTTAGTTTCTTTAATCCTGAAATCAAACCTTCTGCTTGTCCGTATTCTTTTGCAAATTTATCTGCTTCATATTCGTGCTTTCGAGAAAGCATATTCATAAACAAACTCAAAATTGTTGAAATCGGACTGTATAAAATACCGAATGCAATTAAACCCAGCTGAAAACTAACCGTTTGAGACCCCATTGCTTTTGAAAGTTCAATATTATTCACAAAAATAGAAAATATGAAGAGCATTAAGCCGCTTTGTATAATTGATATTAATATATTCCCAAAAGTGTGTTTGTGCTTGTAATGACCTATTTCATGAGCAAGAACGGCAACAATTTCATCAACAGTTAAATCATTAATTAAAGTATCGTATAAGACAATTCTTTTTTTATAACCCAAACCGCTGAAATAGGCATTTGCTTTTGAAGATCGTTTGGAGCCGTCAATAACAAATATATTATCTAATTTAAAACCGGCTTTTTGACTGAATTCTTCTATCGCCATTCTTAATTCGCCTTCTTCTAAAGGTGTTTGTTTGTTAAACAGGGGAACAATTATGCTTGAATAAAACATGGTCATAAATATTGAAAACACACTGATTGCAATCCACGCCCATATCCAAAACATATCTTCGTTTAAAGTATATAGCCAAATTATTAATGCCAACAAACCTCCTCCGATTATTGCTCCGAGAAACCAGCCTTTAATTTTATCAAGAATAAAAGTTTTAACCGTTGTTTTATTGAAACCGAACTTTTCTTCAATAACGAAAACGGAATAAACAGAAAAAGGAATATTAATAATATCCGATGCTAACATTAAGATACCGAAAAATATTAATGCAGATACAATTGAATTTTCTGAATAAGTCAATGCAATTTCATTAATAAAGTTAAAGCCGAAGAAGAAAAACATGGCTAATGTAAGGAGAATCGTAAATGTAGAACTTATAAAACCGAATTTTGAATTGGCTTTACCGTATGCTTGTGATTTTTTATACTTCTCATCGTCATATATACCGTCCAGTTCCTTCGGGATGTCTTTATTTCTGTTTTTAGAATTTAAAGCATCTAAATATTGAGAAAAAATATAAGATAATACGATAATTGCTATGATGATATAAAATGCTGTGTTATACATTGTATTTTATTTTGCTGCAAATATATAAATTGATTTTAAAATCTTAATTTAATTCTACTTTACTAAGTTAAAATTTCCTGTTTTTCAGCTTGTTTCCTGTAATTTAGGTCAATATCGTATTTTCTTTTCTTGTGTCTTTTTTCCATTTGTTCAAGTCTAATTTCGACATCTTTTT
>JAKISF010000054.1 GCA_021648725.1 Bacteroidales bacterium
AAGCCCAACAACGCTTTTTTTTGAACTTTTCATAAAACAAAAAAAGTTTATTGAAACTGATTTCAACAAACTTTCTTCTTTCTCATTGTTTACATAGTGTACAGAACTCTTTACCAACTATTTTTGATCATTAAACCGTTTTACAAAGAAAATTTTCCTGAAACAGAAAAAATCAGCTTTTATTAAGCTGATTTTTTGTTTTTTAATCAAGATAAAACGTACAAAAGCAGTTGTTGTTAATCTTCATTATATAAAGATTCTATTTCTTGTAGGTATTTTTCTGTAAGGAAATCTCGCTTCAGCTTTAAAGTCGGAGAAAGTTCTCCTGTGTCAGGTCCCCATTCTTTGTTAACAAGAACAAATTTTTTGATTGCCATTGATTCATCTATATCTAAATTCAACTCATCAATTTCACGTTGAATTTTATTTAAAACCTCTTCATTTTTAATTAAGTCTTCGTTATTATCTATATTTATTTCATGTCTTTTTGCCCACTCTTTTAAATATTCAAAATTCGGACTGATAACAGCAGAACAAAACCTTTCATTTTCTCCGACAACCATTAATTGCTCAATAAACGGTGTTTCTTTCATTATGTTTTCAACTAATTGAGGTGCAACATATTTACCGGTTGACAGTTTAAAAAGTTCTTTTTTCCTGCCGGTAATTTTAAGAATCCCGTTATTTAACTCTCCCATATCTCCGGTATGAAACCAACCGTCTTTATCTATAGCTTCACTTGTTCTGTCTTTATCTTTGTAATAACCTTTCATTAAACAAGGTCCTTTGAATAGTATTTCGCCGTCTTGTGCAATTTTTACTTCGGAAGTTTTGTGTAACTGACCTACTGTACCGGCACGTATGTTTCCTATTCTGTTTACGGATATAACAGGCGAAGTTTCTGTTAATCCGTATCCTTCGATAATAGGTATTTTTGCTGCACCAAATACTCTTGCAAGCCTTGGTTGCAATGCCGCTCCTCCTGAAACAATAACTTTTATTTCTCCTCCGAGTGCTTCCCTCCATTTTGAAAAAACAAGTTTATTGTCTAATGCAAGTTTTGCCTTAAAAAAGATATTTTGTGATTTGTAATCTTCATATTTTTGACCGGTACGTAAAGAACTAAAAAACAGTCCCTTTTTAATTCCTTTTAAGTTAAGTCCCTTTGCATATATTTTATCATAAATTTTTTCCAACAACCTCGGAACAGACGCAAAAACGTGTGGTTTTATATCTTTTATATCATCAACTAATGTTTCAACACTTTCTGCATAATAAATCTCCATACCTTCACAAACATACAGTAAATTCATCATTCTTTCAAATACATGATTTATGGGAAGAAAACTTATTGCTTTTTCAACACCCTCGGGAACGGCATCTCTTGATGCGATAACATTACTTACAATATTTTTATGGGTCAACATTACTCCTTTTGGTGTCCCTGTTGTTCCTGACGTGTAAATAATTGAGCTAATGTCACCTTCCTTAACATCAGCCGTCATTTGTTGAATTTTTCCGCTGTTTTTCTCAAATTCATTTTCGCCTATATCCAAAAGTTCTCCAAAATTGTGAGCACCCTCAACCTTATCAAAGGTAAATACATGCTCAATTGTTTCGATATCAGGCAAAAAATGCTTAACTTGATTATAAAGTTCCTTAGATGATATTAAAAGAACTTTTGCATCAGAATGAGCAAAAATATGAGAATAGCCTTTATCATTTAATGTCGGGTACACAGGAACATGAATAATTCCGATTTGTGCCATTCCGAAATCTGCAATATTCCATTCAGGACGATTATTAGAAATACTTACAATTTTATCTCCTTTTTTAAGCCCCAGTTCAATTAATGCAGAACTGAAAAAATTTGATTTCTGTTTAATTGTATTTGTACTGAAATATTCCCACTTTCCGTTTCTTTTCACATTAAATGCGTTTTCTTTCGGAAAGGTTTCTAAAGCAATGTCTAAAAAATCAAATGTCCTTTTTACTTCCATCGGCTACTTTTTTTGTTTATTATATCAAAACTGTGTTTCGTAATTATTCCGGGCATTTATTATTCTACGGTTTAATTTAGAAAAAGGTTGCGTTTTTTATCTAATTATAAAAGAAAATAAATGTACATATATAAAAATAGTTTATTTTTTGGTTAAAGTCAAGTTTATTCGACAGTTTTTAATAAAAAGGGTTGCTTAAAATTTTAAGCAACCCTTTTTATTAAAATTTTCGGTTATTTTGCCAAGAATCCTTCGTCATCCGAGTATCCGTATAAATAATCTAATTTTATTTTATAATTTTTCACTAAAATCCTCCTTTTTAATTTCAACGTGGGGGAAAGTTCTCCTGTTTCAGGTGTCCACTCTTCACAAACTAATGAAAATTTTTTAATTTGCATTGCATTGTCAAGCTTGTAATTCTTCTTTTCAATTTCTTCCTCATATTTTTCAATTACTTCTTTATTGGTAATTAAATCAATGTTTTCCTTAAAACTGATGTTATGCCTTGATGCCCAATTATGAAGATGTTCAAATGCGGGACAAACAATAGCTGCAGTATATTTTTCAGCATCACCTACAACCATAAGTTGCTCAATAAAAGGAGATTCCTTAATTTTATTTTCAACAAGCTCAGGGGCAACATATTTTCCCGTTGAAAGTTTAAAAATCTCTTTGGTTCTTCCGGTTATTTTTAAGATTCTGCCGTTTAATTCACCGGTGTCACCTGTGTGAAACCAACCGTCAGCATCGATTGCTTCCTTTGTTTTTGCCTCATCTTTATAGTATCCGGGCATTAAATTCGGACCTTTAAATAAAATTTCACCGTCATTTGCAATTTTCACTTCACAAGACTTTAATAACTCTCCGACAGTTCCGGCTTGCACCTCTCCCAGTCTGTTTACAGCAATTACCGGTGCAGTTTCAGATAATCCGTACCCTTCCAAAACAGGAATGCCCGCAGCACCAAATACTCTTGCCAGCCTTGGCTGTAATGCTGCTCCACCGGAAACAACAGCTTTAATATTTCCTCCGAGAGCCTCTCTCCATTTAACAAAAATTAATTTATTTGCTAATTTTAATTTCGCATTATAAATTGCTCCTTGGTCTTTTGTTTCGTCATATTTTTGTCCGAGTTTTAATGCCCAAAAGAATAAACTTTTCTTAATTCCGGATAATTCCAAGCCTTTATTATAAATACTGTCATATACCTTTTCAAAAATTCGAGGAACAGCAGCAAACATATGCGGTTTAATTTCTTGAATGTTCGGAACAATTGTTTCCATGCTTTCTGCATAATAAATGCTTATACCCATATAGGTGTACAAATAGTTAAGCATTCGTTCAAAAACATGGTTTAAAGGTAAGAAGCTGAGAGTTGTTTCAGCATCTTTCGGAACGGCAACTTCAGATTCAATTACATTGCTTACAAAGTTTTTATGAGTCATCATAACACCTTTTGACAAACCTGTTGTTCCGGATGTGTAAATAATAGAACTCAAATCATTTTCTTTTACGGCATTTCTCATTTTTGTTAATGTCCCGGCATGTTTTTCTTTATTTTTTTCACCGAGTTCAATAATTTCTTTAAGGCTCGGAATTCCGTCTGTCTCGTCAATTGTGTAAACTTTTTGAATTTCTTTTATTTTATTTGCAATAGGATTAATAAAATCATATCTTTCTTTTGAAGAAATTATCAGCATCTTAGAATCGGAATGAGAAAGTACGTGTTCATATTCCGTTTCTCCGATTGTAGGGTAAACCGGCACATGAACAACTCCTATTTGTTCCATTCCTATATCAATAATATTCCATTCGGGTCTGTTATTAGAAACCGTTGCAAGTTTTTCGCCCTTTTTAAAACCGAGTTCAATCAGTCCGTAACTGAATAAATCTGCCTGCCTTTTTATAAAGTCAGTACTGTATTTTTCCCACTTACCGTTTCTTTTTACGGAAAAAGCATCGTCTTTTGGGTGGTTTTCTAATGCATAATCGATAAAATCAAAAGTTCTTTTTATGGTCATTGTATTAAATATTAAGTTAAAAAACATATCAAAATTATTAAATATATTTAGTTATCAAAATTTATTTTTAAAGCATAAAAATGTTGAATAATAACAGACGAACTTTCAGGAAAACAAAAAAGAAAATATCTTTGTATTAAATATTTTATATTTAAATAAATAAGAATAATGAAACTATCTTTAAAAAACAGAGATTTTCAAATAAAACAGCTTCTTGAAAACAAATCGGACCTTTTAATAATAGGCGGCGGAATTACAGGAGCAGGTATTGCTCTTGATGCATCTTCGAGAGGTATAAAAACAGGACTTCTGGAAATGCAGGATTTTGCAGCAGGAACAAGCAGCAGATCAACAAAACTTGTACACGGAGGGTTAAGGTATTTGGAACATTTAGAACTGGGACTTGTAAGAGAGGTGGGAAGAGAAAGAGAAATTGTTCATACAAATGCAGCACATATTGTTATTCCCGAAAAAATGATTTTACCTATTATTGAAGACGGAAACCTTGGTGAATTTACGACCTCAATAGCATTATATGTATATGATTATTTGGCAGGTGTAAAAAAAGAAGAAAACAGAAGAATGTTAAGCCGAAAAGAAACAATTGAAAAAGTTCCGTTAATTGACAGCGACCTGCTGAAATCGGGAGCATTGTATTATGAGTATAAAACTGATGATTCAAGATTAACCATAGAAGTTTTAAAAAAAGCAACGGAATTCGGTGCTAATTTATTGAACTATGCCAAAGTAGATTCTTTTATTTATGAAAAGAATAAAGTTATCGGTGTTACATTTACGGATGTTATTTCAAATAAAAAATACAAAGTGTTTGCAAAAAACATTGTTAATGCCACAGGGCCGTGGGTTGATAAATTACGAGGCAAGGATAGTTCGTTAAAGGGAAAGAGAATACATCACACAAAAGGAATTCATATTGTTATTGAGAAGAAAAAATTTCCTTTAAATCATGCAATTTATTTTGATACAGGAGATAAAAGAATGGTGTTTGCAATTCCGAGAGAAGATATTATTTATATAGGAACAACTGATACTGACTATAGTGAAGGGCTTGAAAATCCGACAATTACAAAAAAAGATGTTGGATATTTATTAAAAAACGTAAACAGAATTGCACCGAAGGCAAATATTAAATATGAGGATGTACAATCGGCATGGTCGGGTTTAAGACCTTTGATACACGAGGAAGGGAAAGACCCTTCGGAATTATCAAGAAAAGATGAAATTTTTCATTCGGATACCGGCTTAATATCAATTGCAGGAGGAAAGCTGACAGGATATCGAATAATGGCAAAAAACATTGTTAAAATTGTTGCAAAACGTTTGGCAAAATTTGAAAACAGAGAATTTGTAAAATGTCAAACAAAAAACATGAGATTATCGGGAGGCGAATTTCCTTTTTACCCTGAAAAACACAAGCTTATTGAATATGCCGACATGAAATATGATGAAGCAAAGCAAACAGGAATATCAACGTCAAATTTCAAAACTTTGTTTTACCGATACGGAACAAATATTGATTATGTTACAAATAAGGCTTATGATTATTATAATGAATGCAAAGACACAAAAATTGCTTGGTTAAAAGCCGAAATTTGGTATTGTGTTAATTTTGAAGCAGCAACTTCACTTGCCGATTTTTTTATAAGACGAACAGGTATGATTTTCTTCTATATAAAAGAGATTTACCCGATATTGGACGAAACGGCAAATTTTATGTCCGAACTTTTGGACTGGAATAAAGAAACAAAACAAAAATATATTAACGAATTTAATGATGACTTAAAAAGAGCAACTGTTTTTGAATAGTTTATTTGCAATCCTGTTCACTATTTGTGAAAATAAGCGTTTTTATAACATGTTTTTTTATTAACAACTATAACTAAATCAATTATACTTTGACAAAGTTTTACCGCCAACCGCCCTTAATAAAAACACAACAATTCCGTTAATAAAATATTAAAACTTGCCCTTACATAATTGTTTAAATATTATCTTTGTAAAAAAATAGGAAATGTATAAACTTATTGTTCGACCTGTTTTATTTCTTTTTAATCCTGAAAATGTTCACGGATTACTTATCAATCTCTTAAAACTTCTCAATATAATTCCCGGTATGAAAGCCCTTTTAAGGGTTTTTTTTATGTCAAATAATGAAGCCTTAAAAAGAACCGTCTTCGGAATTGAATTTAAAAACCCTGTCGGGTTGGCTGCCGGTTTTGATAAAAACGCAGAAGTTTTTGATGTGCTTGACGGTTTCGGCTTTTCATTTGTCGAAATAGGAACTGTTACACCGCTCGGGCAAAAAGGAAACCCTAAACCCCGACTTTTCAGGCTAAAAAAAGATAAAGCAATTATTAACCGAATGGGGTTTAATAACAACGGTTTAGTTGCTGCAATAAAAAAACTTAAAAAAAGAAAAGGGAAAATAATTGTCGGAGGAAATATCGGTAAAAATACTGCAACATCAAACGAAGATGCAAACAATGACTATATAAAGTGTTTTAATGGTTTACACCCTTATGTAGATTACTTTACGGTTAACGTAAGTTGTCCGAATGTTTGCAATTTAACAGAATTGCAAGACAAAGACCTTCTCTGCGATTTATTAACAAGCCTTAAAAAAATAAACTCAGAAAAAACCAAACAGAAACCAATTTTATTAAAAATATCACCCGATTTATCCTTTCCGCAAATTGATGATACCCTCGAAATTATTAAAAAAACCGGAATAGACGGAATAGTTGCCGTAAACACAACAACTTCAAGAGAAAATTTAACATATTCCGATGAACATATAAAAAAAATTGCAAACGGGGGCTTAAGCGGCAAACCTTTAAAAAATCGTTCAACCGAAATTATTAAATATATTTCCAAAAAAACAAAGGGTAAACTTCCGATAATAGGTGTCGGAGGAATAATAAACGCAAATGATGCAATTGAAAAACTAAATGCGGGAGCATCTCTTGTACAGGCATATACAGGGTTTATATATGAAGGAGCTTCAATAGTGAAAAAAATAAACAAAGCAATTATAAAATATGCTAACACTTCTGAAAAATTGTAATATTAATAATGAAATACAAAATCTTTTAATTAAGGACAGAATTATTTCATATATCGGAAAAAATATTCCTGCCTGCGATAATGAAATTGATATTAATAACCGGTTTGTAATTCCCGGAATAATTGACCCCCATGTACATGTCAGAGATTTACAACAAGCCGAAAAGGAAGATTGGACAACTGTTTCCGCGGCCGCACTGAGAGGAGGTGTTACAACAATTTTTGATATGCCTAACACAAGACCGCCCACTGTAAATTTAAAATATCTTAACTTAAAAAGAGAAAAAGCAAAGCTTTCCCAAATTAATTATAAATTTAATGTTGCAGCAACTTCTCAAAACATTCCTGAACTTATTAAAATTTTGAAAACCAAACCGGAAGATGTTGCGGCTCTGAAATTATTTCTTGCCGGTTCAAATTCAAACGAATTTGTTGGTGGCATTGAAATTATTAAGCAAATATTTGATATTTCGCTAAAATATGATTTGCCTGTAATTGTTCATACCGAACTGCAAAAATGTATTGAAAATTATTCTGCAAAAATTAATAATCCTACCGTTAATAATCATAACTTTATGCGTAATCGCGAATGTTCAATAAAAGGAACGGAACTGTTAATTAATATTACAAAAGAAGTCGGAAACAAATTATATTTGGCACATACCTCAACAGCCGAAGAAATTGATTTAGTGATGCAAAATAAAGATAAATGTAATGTGTTTTGCGAAACATCTCCGCATCACTTATTAATTAATGAAGAAATATTAGAAAAAGCCGGCAACTTCGGAAAAGTTAATCCGCCTTTACGAACAAAAAAAGATAACGACCGAATTTTACAAGGAATAATTGAAGGAACGGTTGATACAATAGCAACTGACCATGCTCCGCATAAAAGAAACGAAAAATTAAAAAATTATACGGAAGCTCCTTCCGGTTTCCCCGGTTTAGAAACTTCATTACCTTTGCTCTTAAATGAAGTTAGTAAAGGAAGTTTCCGTTTAGAAAAACTTATTGAAATAACATCTTTAAACAGTTCAAAAATATTTAAACTGAAAAGCAGGGGAAAAATTGAAGAAGGTTATTTTGCAGATTTAGCAATTATAGATTTAAACAAAACTTGGAAAATAGAAGCCGAAAACTTTAATACAAAAGCTAAATATTCACCCTACGAAGGAACGGCAGGAAAAGGAGATGTTATAATGACATTTGTTAACGGAGAATTGAAATATAAAAATTAAAACAACTAAAATAAATATCACAATGACAAAAGAACTGTTTATACTGAAATTGCATGATATAGGTGCAATTAAATTCGGAGAGTTTACCTTAAAAAGCGGACATAAATCCCCCTTCTACTTTGATTTAAGAGATATGATTTCGCATCCCGAAATACTTTCCGGTATTGTTGATTTACTGGTTGACGAAGTTCAAGATTTAGATTTTGACTATGTTACCGGAATTCCCTACACGGCATTGCCGATTGCAACACTCGTAGCAGATATTTTGGATAAACCCTTAATTTATATCCGAAAAGAAGAAAAAGCATACGGAACTAAAAATAGCATTATCGGAAAGTTTGAAGAAGGAAATAAATGTCTCGTTATTGACGATTTAATCACAACAGGAGAAAGTCTTTTTGAAACTGCCGAAAAATTCAGAAAAGAAGGTCTTGAAATTATTGATTTTGCCGTTATTATTGACAGAAGCAACAATATTTCCGAAAAAATTAAGAAAACAGGGTGCAAACTTCACAGTTTAATAAAATTAGATGAGATTACTAAAATTTTAAAAACCGCAAACAGAATTACAAAAGCACAAGCATCTAATATTAAAAAATTTACAAACAGCATAAGCCCTTCAAAGTCAACAGAAAAAAGTATCGAAAATCATTTAACTAAAATATTGAAAAATAAAATTAAAGATAAAAAAACAAACATCATTTTATCTCTTGATGTTGATAATCAAAAAGATTTTTTTGATTATCTTGAAAAAACAGCAGAGCATATTGTAATGGTAAAAACACATGTTGATATTTTAAAAGATTTTGACAAAAGTTTCATTACAAAACTTAAAGAATACTCAATTACACACAACTTCTTAATTTTTGAAGACCGAAAATTTGCCGACATAGGAAATACCGTAAAAAAACAATACCGAAACGGAATATACAGAATAAAAGATTGGGCAAGCTTCATTACCGTTCATGCAATTCCGGGCGAAGGAATTATGCAAGGACTTTTTGAAAACATTGATAACAAAAGTTCATTTTTATTAGCAAAAATGTCTTCAAAAGGGAATTTAATGAACGATACATACACACGAAATGTTTTTAATATCGGCGAAAAATATGCCGAAAACGTAAGCGGATATATATGTCATGCAAATACAAAAGAAGAATTAAGAAAACTTAAAAATAAAATTCCGAAAGGGCAATTAATGTTAATGCCGGGAGTAAAATTAGAAAAAGGAAAAGATGCAACAGGGCAACAATACACAACAGTTGAAGATGCAATGGAAGGCGGAGCAGATTGTATAATTATAGGCAGAGGAATTATTGAAAGTGATAATCCGACAAAAACCGCAAAAGAATACAGAGACAGGGCTTGGAAGGCGTATAACAGTTAAGCTTTGTTTGCTTAAGTGTTTATTTGGTAAATTGTTTTTAAGGTTTAATATAAAATAAGTAATATAATTTTAAATTTATGAGACTTTATTCTTTTGAGAAACTTAATGTTTGGAACTTATCAAGAAAATTAACAAAAAATATTTATAAAATCAGCAAAGACCTTTAATTGAAGGTATAGGCAATAAACTCAACAAACTCAGAGAGACACAAACTGCAAGAGGAAAAAACAGATAGACAAATCACCAAATAAACATTTAAAAATGAAAAACCTAATTTCAATGCGAGATGTCAGCAGTAATGATATACTGAAACTGATTGACTTAGCAGCAAAAATTGAAAATAAAAAAATAAATGTTGATATGACCGGCAAATTAGCAGCTTTGCTATTTTTTGAACCGTCAACTCGCACACACTTTTCTTTTGAAACAGCCGTAAAAAAACTCGGAGGAAATACATTTTCCATATCTGGGACAAGCTCAACATCCGTAAAAAAAGGCGAAACTTTAAGCGATACGCTTATGACAATAAGCATGTATGCCGATATAATTGTTATGAGACATGTTATTGAAGGTGCTGCTAGATTTGCTGCCGAAACCGTAAACATTCCCGTAATTAATGCAGGCGACGGAACAAATCAACATCCTACGCAAGCTATGCTTGACCTTTATTCCGTTCAAAAAACACAAGGAACTTTAAAAAACTTAACAATAGGAATGGTAGGAGATTTAAGACTCGGCAGAACGGTACATTCTCTGGCACAGGCTCTTTCAGACTTTAATCCGAAGTTTTACTTTGCTTCTCCCCGACACTTGCAAATGCCTAATTACATAAAAGACGATTTAGATAAAAAAGGCATTGAATATAATGAAATTGAAGACATCAAAGAAGTTATGCCTGAGCTTGATATTATGTATGTTACAAGAATTCAAAAAGAAAGATTTGCCGTTTTGGAAGATTACGAAAAAGTAAAAGATTCATATATTATTACCAAAAAATTATTAGAAGGCGTAAAAAACAACTTCAAAGTTTTGCATCCGCTGCCTCGTGTTAACGAAATAACCACCGAAGTTGACGATACCGAATATGCATATTATTTTCAACAAGCAAAAAACGGAGTGTTTATGCGACAAGCAATTATCACAACTTTATTGAATTTAAAATATTAAATAAAAAATCTGCAGCAAAAAATTATAACTGATAACACCTAAAAAAGAAATAAAGAGATGAACAAAGAAAAACTAAAGGTTGACCCCATAAAAAACGGAACCGTTATAGACCACATAACAGCCGGAAAAGCCCTTCAAGTTGCAGAGATTTTAAATATCGGAAGTTCAAAAAGAGAAATTATGGTCGGTATTAATTTATCAAGCAAAAAAATGGGAAAGAAAGATATTATTAAAATTGAAAATCGTGAAATTTCAAAAGAAGAAGCAAACAGCATTGCTCTTATATCACCTACGGCAACCCTTATTATTATTGACGATTATAAAGTTGTAAAGAAATTCGGCATTGATATTCCCAAAGAAATTAAGCAACATATTATTTGCCCTAATTCAAATTGCATTACAAATATTGAACAGGTGCAAACACGTTTTGAGCTGGCAGGCAAATTTCCGGTTGAAGTTCGATGTGCTTATTGCGAAAAAAAATATTTTATCGAAGAGGTCGGGTTTAGTTTTTAACCCGGGACGATATAAGAAAAAAGATTTTTGCAGGTGTAATAAAATTAAGGATTTGGTATTTTCACCCGAAATTATAAAACACTCGAAATATTCTTTTGTTTTCTCGGTAATGTGGTCAAAAATAGTTGGTGATTTTGTGAAAAGTATTGGCTATGGTTTAAATATTCTGTGATTTAATAAACATTGCATAATTAACTTCAATATTTTGATATTTCAGATAGCCTGTCGGGTCAAGAGCACTATTAATCATTTCCTTGATAATATCAACTCCCTTA
>JAKISF010000055.1 GCA_021648725.1 Bacteroidales bacterium
AAAAATGTGCATATTATGGTCGTTGACACGGGCCCTGGATTTCCTGAAAATTCCCTTGACTACCTTTTTTCCTCTTTTCTCACATCTTTTCTAATTTTTTTCACCTTCCTTTTCCTCTCTATTTCCTCCTAACTTTTCCACTCTCACGGGGGGACTATCTCTTTGCTCTCAAATGAAGTGCCCGGCTCGCAATTTGAAATAATATTGCCGCAGGCCGGTTAGGAACAGGCTTAGACTTTGGCAGCGCTTTTAAGCGCGGCAATATTGTGGATTATGATGGTTGAACGGTCTTCGATTTCAATAATATTGCGTTTGCGTAGATTCGTCAGCTGCCGAGAAACCGTTTCTGTCGTCAAGCCCAGATAATCAGCGATCGCCGCTCTTTTTAATGGCAGTTTCAAAATAATCGGCTCGTTTTTTTGGCGCTCGGGATCTATATGGGTGGCGATAAGAAGTATAAAACTGGCAACCTTCTCTGAGGCTTTTTTGCGCCCCAAAGTTAACAGCCAATCCCGCGCTTCATTAAGCTCCGATAGGGTTTGCTCATGCAAGGCATGCTCCATTTCAGGTGCTTCTTTTAACATTTTTTCCAACACGTCCCTTGGGAACGAACACAGGCGCACATCCGTTGCCGCTTCAATGGCGGTATTGGATTGTTTGGAATAGGGACTGCCCATGAAATCTGGCGCGAATTGCAAACCGACAATCTGTTGACGACCATCACTCATTAATTTGCTGAGTTTGACCACGCCGCTTAAAATATTGGCGTAACTCTTTTCGGTCTCCATGGCCGCGCGGAGTTCTGTTTCTGGGGGATGGGTGGATTTTGTCGTGTGTTTGCTAAGGTACAAAAGCTGCTCAGGAGACAAGGCTCCACAAATACCCTGATGCCGCGCCTCACAGGACTGGCAAACAATAGGGATATCAGAATTATGGATGTCTTTGCGGATGGTCATAGATGAAGCATATAGCGGGTATTTTTCTCAAGGGAACAGTAGCATTGAATTTGGTTAGGGAGCAATTTGAATTCATCCTTCACCGTGGTGCGGGAACCTGTTACAGGTTTTATAGTAATGCGTATGCAGTGGGCGGAAACTTTAACATTGAGTTCTGATGTAAAAATATTAGTCCCCAGGAACACCCGTCGCAGCGTTGTGGTTGTATTGGTCTCGATGGCTTTGATCGCAATTACTGTGCTTTTTTTCACGTCATCATCTTATTTTAGTTCCATTGAGATTGGAGAGGCAAAAAGCCGCCTGTCGCTTTATGGCCGTTCCCTGAATTGCACCCTGGAACAGTTCCAGTATTTACCCTCTGTTTTGGCGCGGTATCCATTTATTATTTCTGCCCATTCGGCGACTTCCAATAAATTACTGAACAGGCAATTGGCCAATTTTGCCAAAGAGGCTGATCTTGAAGCAATTTATCTGATGGATCGCACGGGGCTTGTTCTGGCCTCGTCAAACTATGGCACCCCCCAAACTTTTGTTGGGCAGAACTATGGCTTTCGGCCCTATTTTACCAACGCATTATCTGGTCAGCGCGGGGAGTTTTTTGGGATTGGCGCAACAACCGGGCGTCCAGGTTATTTCATTTCCGAACCCGTTTATGACCCGGCAGGGAATGTATCCAGCGTGATCGCAATCAAACTCGATATAAGCGAATTGCAAAAAGCCTTTGAAGAAGGGGGGGAGCGTGTTTTTGTTTCAAATAAAGAGAATAAAATAAAAGGTCCTGTAACAACATCCGACCTTAATGAACAATTTATTGAACAAATTGAACCATACATTTTATTAGAACAAATTGAAAATTATATACGTTTAATGCTTCACGACAAAATTATTTTAGAAGAAATAGTAAAACTACTGACAATTGAAGATGATGAAAGAAAATTAGACTCAATAAGTGATATGACCTTTGGAGAATATCAAAAAGTTTTTGAAAATAAATACAGGCAAGTACAAAAAGGAAGAGAATATCACGGAACAGTTACGGCAAGAGATTTATATGTTCTTAAAAACACACTACCGTCGGCAATTTATATTGAACTCGGAAATATTAAAAACACATTTAATCAAAGAAGATTAATTATTTCAAATAACAGGCAAGCATTGGCAAATTGGATTTATTTGGGTTTGAAGAAACTATACAACAATTAATATTTGAAAGTTTGGAAAAGTTTTTGTGATATGCAATAATATTGATAAAAACACGTTGTTTTTTAGCAACAAGAACCGACTTATTAAATAATTTAATATTTTTGACATTTTTGAATTACAAACATAGTTCTAAACACACAAAGTACTTCAATGAATAATCTTTTAATAAGCGAAGACAGAAAAGGTAATGAAGTTTTTCCTAATATTGAACTTAATGCAGAAACCGGTATTTGCAGTATTTCAGGAAATTCATATATGCAAGACGTAAGGTTGTTTTTTAAACCTGTTATTGAATGGTTTAAAGAATACACATCGACTAAAAGAAGAGGAGATTTACTTGTAATCTATAATCTTCAAAATTTAAACACAGGAACAAGTCGTGTGCTGTACGAAATTTTAGAAATACTGAAATCGTATAAACTTTTAGGGGCAAATGTAAAAATAAAATGGAATTTTATCGGTAAACCTGAAATCCATATTGATGACATTATTGACTTAACCTCTGACTTTGGTATTGACATAGAGGCTATTACAGAATAGCTCTTTATTTTAGCATTTACAAAAAAGAACTTCAAATAAAATTTACAAAACATTTTCGTTTAAAAAGCAGAATTATTTTGGCAGTTTAAAACAAAGTTATTATCTTTGCGAGCCGAAAATAACAGATAAAAATATATTGCGGGGTGGAGCAGTTGGTAGCTCGTCGGGCTCATAACCCGAAGGTCGTAGGTTCAAGTCCTTCCCCCGCTACTAAGAAAGCCCTCTGACTAATTATAGCAGAGGGCTTTTTAATTTTAAGAGCAACAAAACAGTAACAAATAATTTTAACGGTATTCATAAGACAAAATGTTCAAATGTTAAGTGAAACATAAGTGAAACATTTTGCCGAAAAATTGAAATAACTATCTTTTTTCCTTTTACAGAAAAACAAGTAACGCCCTAAATATAAAAAGATTGAAGAAATATGTTTCATTCCTTCAATCTGTCCTGCGGAGAGGGGGGGATTCGAACCCCCGGTACCGTATCGACGGTACGCCGGTTTAGCAAACCGGTGGATTAAGCCACTCTCCCACCTCTCCGTGAAAGCGAGTGCAAATGTAAAACAAATATAAATTAAGACAAAAAAAATCAACGAAAAAATACCGAGAAATATTATCTTACCACAAATCTTACGGTGTGCCTGCTTTTCTGTTCTAACAAAACATTTCGTCCTTTTGTCATCTTTTCAATAGATTGTTCGTTGTAATGCCTTATTGTTATCAAAGATAAATCATCATTATATAAAACATTAAAAGTTTCTTTTAGCTCAGAAATAAAACCCGGAACTTTATATTTATTATTTGTTACACAAACAGAAAAACTTATTGCGGAAGATTGCATCAAATTTACTTTAATTCTGAATTTAGAAAGCATAGTAAAAATTCTGCCTAAATTATCTTCCGAAACAAATGAAAAATCAATTGTTGAAACAGATATTAATATTTGATTTTCTTTAATTATATAAATAGGAATATTCGGATATAAATCAGGACTTAGTTCCGAAATATCAAGAATATTTGTTCCCGGAGATTTTTCATTATAAAAAGATTTAACATAAACCGGGATCTTTTTATTTTGAAGCGGCTTTATAGTTTTAGGATGCAAAATTTTAGCACCGTAAAATGCCTGCTCTAACGATTCTCTATACGAAAGCTTAGAAAGCAGCTCATAATAAGATGTTTTTGTAGGGTCGGCATTATATATGCCTTCAACTTCTTTCCAAAAAACAACCTCTTCGGCATTTATTGAATATGCTAAAACAGATGCCGTAAAGTCGCTGCCTTCTCTTCCGAGAGTTGTTGTACTATTATTTTTATCAGAAGCTATGAACCCTTGTGTAATACAAACAGAAAAATCATCAGGCAAGCACAACTTATTAATATTATATGTTGAAACCTCCCAATCTACTTTTGCTTCGGTATAAACAGAGTCGGTTATTATTATTTTTCTTATATCTTCATACTTACAATTTAGATTTTTTGATTTTAAAAATTCATAAATAATAATTGAAGATAATAACTCACCGTAAGAAACTACTCTGTCATATTCAAAATGATAATTATTGCTTAAACCTTCTTTAAATACTTTTTCAACTTCATTAAATAAAATATTTAACTTCTCTGTTACAATAATTGTATCGGCTTCATCAAAAATTTCGGAAACTAAATTATAATGGTAACCCTTTATTTCAGAAAAAATATCATTAGAAAACCTTTTTTCTGAAAAGAAACAATTTAATAAATTTTCAAACTTCTTCGTAACTCTATTGAAAGCTGAAACTACAACAATAATTTTCTTGTCTTGATATCTTTTTAGAATATCATAAAGCCTCACTAAATCCTTTCCGGTTTTCAACACACCGCCTCCAAATTTAAAAACCTTCATTTTATTTAATTTTTTTATATTGCCAAATATGATAAATAAAAAAGGGAATTCCGTAAAAATAATCTATTTTTGCAATTATCTTTAATAAAAAAATGAATTTATGACCGTAACGACATTAAATGAATTTATTATTGAAAGACAAGCCGATTTTCCTTATGCTAAGGGAGAATTAACACGATTATTAACCCATATCGGCGTAGCAGCAAAGGTTGTTAACCGAGAAGTTAACAAAGCCGGACTTGTTGATATACTGGGAGAAGCCGGGTCAAACAACATTCAGGGAGAACAGCAAAAGAAATTAGATATTTATGCTGATGAAAAATTTATTGCCTCATTAAAAGCAAGCGGAGAATGTTGCGGAATTGCATCGGAAGAAAACCAAGATATTGTTGTTTTTGAAGAAGAACTTGCAAGACAAGGTAAATATGCTGTTACAATGGATCCGCTTGACGGTTCATCAAACATTGATGTTAATGTTTCAATAGGAACTATATTCTCAATTTTCAGGCGTGTTTCTCCGGTAGGACACAAAGCAACAATTGATGATTTTATTCAAGACGGCACAAAACAAGTTGCAGCAGGGTATATAATTTACGGCTCCTCAACAATGATGGTTTATACAACAGGCAGAGGCGTTAACGGTTTTACTTTAGATCCGTCAATAGGAGAGTTTTGTTTATCACACCCCGAAATTAAAGTACCTGCATCGGGTAATTTATATTCAATAAATGAAGGAAACTACATTAAATTTCCGGAAGGTGTTAAACAATATCTGAAATATTGCCAAGAACGTGACATTCCTACCGGAAGACCCTATACTTCAAGATACATAGGCTCATTAGTTGCTGATTTTCATCGAAATTTATTAAAAGGAGGAATTTTTATTTATCCTAAATCAGCAGGTTACCCGAACGGAAAGTTAAGATTGTTATATGAATGTAACCCTATTGCAATGATTGCAGAACAAGCCGGAGGAAAAGCAACTGACGGCAGAGGTGTAAGAATAATGGATATTAAACCCGAAATTTTACACCAAAGAGTACCTTTTTATGTGGGGTCGAGAAATATGGTTAATAAAGCTGAGGAATTTATGAATGAATTCGGGCATCAAGAACCTAATATTGATGATTTGGGATAATTTATGAAAACAATACTTGTAACAGGTTCAGACGGACAATTAGGCAGTGAATTAAAAAAAATATCATCAGAATTTATTGATTTTACTTTTCTTTTCACGGATGTTAGTGATTTGGATATTACCGATATCAACGCTCTTGAAAACTATTTTGCAAATTATAAAGTTGACTTTATAATAAATTGTGCGGCATATACAAATGTTGACAAAGCAGAAACAGACAAAGAAAATGCCGACAAAATAAATGCTACGGCCGTACAAAATTTAGCATTTTTTTCAAATAAATATAAAGTTCCTTTAATTCACATATCAACAGATTATGTTTTTGACGGAATCAGCAAAATTCCTTATAAAGAAACTGATAATACAAACCCGCAATCGGCCTACGGGAAAACAAAATTAAAGGGAGAGAAGTTTGCGAAAGAAGCATATAAACATATAATTATCAGAACTTCATGGCTTTATTCTTCTTTCGGAAATAACTTTGTGAGAACAATGCTGCGTTTAGGAAAAGAAAAAGATGAAATTAATGTTGTTTCAGACCAAATCGGCTCTCCTGCTTATGCAAAAGATTTAGCAAATGTAATTCTTTCAATTATCAATAAATCAGACCGAAATATTGATAATTTCAAAACCGGCATTTATCATTTTTCAAACGAAGGAAGTTGTTCTTGGTATGAATTTGCAAAAGAAATATTTAAACAGAAAAAAATAAACTGCAAAGTAAATCCCATTGGAAGTTCTGAATATCCAACACCCACAAAAAGACCGGAATACAGTTTACTTGATAAATCAAAAATTAAAGAAACTTTTAAAATTAACATACGATACTGGAAAGATTCTTTGAAAGAATGCTTGAATTCTTTGCAATAATTATATTATTTTCTATTTTTAGTGATTTTAAATTCAAAATTATAAGATTATGAAAATTAACTTTAACACAGAAGTGCCGACATTAGATGAACTTCATTCAGTTTTGGAAGAAGGTTTTAAAGGTAAATACGAAATTGTAAAGTTTACTTTTGGTGTAAACAGAGTAATTGTAAAGAAAAGTGGTTTTATTGCTGCCGTTATTGTTCCGAAAAGTAAGAAAAACTTTCTTCAACTAAACGGACATTTCGGAAATCCTTGGTTGTCAGGTATAGTAGGCTTAATATTTTACCCGTTCTTATTGTCCGGATGGAAAAAAATGGAACGTGAAGTAAACGAATTTTTACAGACCAAATATAGCGATAAAATTGTTCAATAAACAGAACACCTCAGAAATTCGATTAATATGCTTTCTGCAGTTTATTTTTTACCAAAACAATACAAATAGCCGTTGCGTGATGCAATATATATTTTTCCGTCAACTGCAATTGGTGTTGCATCAATTTCTAAACCGGGCACTTTATCTAAAAGTGTCAGTTTATTGTTTTTTAAATCTATTTTGTATAAAAATAATCCGTTATCTGTTGCGGCAATAATTTTATCTTTAACAATTATCGGTGTTGAAATTGTTCCCTCAATTTTTTCTTTGAATAACAATTTCGGCATCGGGTATTTTGTTTTCCTGTCCGGACCGATTGCAGTTTTACTGTTATCAATTTTATCGTGTTCAACAACAAATAAATATCCGGCTACATCAATAAAAATTGCAATATGTCTTTCTTTATCTCCGACATAGGCATCATTTACGGCAACCGAACCGATAATGCCTCCTTCCCAATGAAACCACTTTTTATTTTCGGTAGGAAAAAACCAAACAACCGCATCTTCCCCTGTTTTTTTAGGATTCAATTTTAAAACACCGCCTTTACCCGGCATATATTGTTTTTCAACTGCAACAACTAAGCAACTGTCATAAGTAACCGGTGCCGAACCGTTCATATCAGTTCCGGTAAAAAAATCCCACGTATTTTTTCCTGTTTTGATATTATATCCGTAAACATGTCCCGAACCGGAAGGTGTATAAATGGCATCATTTAACAATGTGGGCGATGATTCGGAAACTAAATCTTTTCCGTGAAGTTTTATATCTTCTTTATTATAATATTGTATTTCTTTGTAAACTTTTGGTTGTAACCTTTCATCAAGCAATTCCTTTTTTGCCGGATCAGGATTAAAAACCGTAAACAAACCGTTTTCCAGTGCAAGATATGCAGTATCGTTTACAATAATTGCAGAACCGTCAACATCTCTGCTGTAACTGTCTGTTTTTTTTGAATTTAGTCGCCAAAGTTCTTTTCCGGTTAAATAAGAAACAGCTCTTAAACTCGGAATATATTTATCATCATGAGAATTCCAATATCCTAACCTGCTTCCTTGAATAATTAAATACTTTGTTTCCGGATTTGTATCATTTTTATTTTCCCAAAATGTTCCGGTTCCTTTTAGAATATCATCAAACCTGTATTCCCATACAATTTGACCTGTTTGTGCATTAATTTTTTTCAAATTATAATCAAAAGCACCCAGTATTAAAAAATCTCCGGTTTCTTCTCTGACATATAAGGGTTGCCCTGTCCAACCCGCACCTTTCCATAATTTCAAAGGGTTTCCGTATGCCGGGCTTATTCCTCCGCTGAGATTTAACTTCCAAGTTTCATCTAAGTTCTCGGGTGCTTTATTTCCGTAATAATTTCTTTGCTCATTTCCGAGATAAGTTCCTATTACAACTTCTTTAACTTGTGAAAAAAGAGTTGTTGAAGAAAAGAATAAGAGTAATATTGAAAATATTTTCATTTAAATTTCTATTTATCTACAATCATTGCTTCAACAGCTTTTGAATAATATACTTTTATTTCTCCTGTTTCTTTATCGGAATATACAAAATATGCATCAAGCGTAGGGTCATTTTCAATCATTTCTATGCTCTTATCCAATCCTGAAACCATACATGCGGTAGCATAAGCATCTGCAGTCATACAATCATCGGCAAGTATTGTTGCACTTAATATATTTTGGTATGAAGGATAGCCTGTTTTGGGGTCAATTGAATGAGAATATTTTTTTCCGTCCTTAATATAAAATCTTCTGTAATTTCCGGAAGTTGCCATTGCCTTATCCGTAATTGCAAGGATAGTCTGTAACTCTTGTCCTGCAATATCATTTCCTTCAATCGGTTTATCTATTCCTACCCTCCACTTTTGTCCGTATTTTAATCCTTTAACTTTCAATTCTCCGCCAATTTCAACCATATAGTTTTTGATTCCCTTACTTTCAAAATATTCGCAAACTATATCTACGGCTTGTCCTTGTGCAATTGCATTTCCTGAAAGTTGAATTAAATCATTGTCCTTAACCAGATAATCCATCTCTATTCTTACCTTTTCCATGCCCACATATTGCAACAAACTGTCAATCAGAGCACTGTCTATTTCAGTTTCAGCTTCATCATAACCGAATCCGTAGGCATTAATCAAAGGGCCAACTGTAATATCAAAAGCTCCTCCGGATTTTTCCGTTACTTCTTTTGCTTTGTAGTACATTTGTTTGAAGTGTTTATCAACTTCAACATTATTACCTTGGTTAATTTTTGAAATTATTGAATTGGGTTCATAAGTTGACAATGACATATCAAAATCTCTCAATACAGAATCAACACCTTGCTTAAAGTCAGGCTGCTTGCCCTCAAACATAATATGATATGTTGTGCCCTGTGTTTCTCCCGCAATTTTATAGAATTCAGTGCTTTCTCCGCAAGAAGAAAATAAAATACTTATAATTCCGAATGTTACGACTATTCTTTTCATGTTATTTATAATTTAAATGTTGAATACAAAAATAAACAGAATTTTTAAGATTTATACTATCTTTTTCAACAACAAAAAGATTAATAACTTTAAAAATGATTAATTTCTATTAGTTTTGCACCTGAAAAAAGTAAGTTGCACATGATTAACAATAAAAAAATAGTTGTTGTATTGCCTGCCTATAATGCAGAGAAAACACTTGAAACAACATATAATGAAATTCCTTTTGACATAGTTGATGATGTTATTTTAACCGATGATTTAAGTAGAGACGAAACAGTTAAAGAAGCTGAACGAATAGGCATAAAACATATTATAAAACATGATGTAAATAAAGGTTACGGAGGCAACCAAAAATCGTGTTACAACAAAGCATTAGAACTTGGTGCAGACATTACTGTAATGTTACACCCTGATTACCAGTACACTCCAAAATTAATTCATTCTTTATGTTATTTGATTGCAAATGATGTTTACCCTGTTGCAATAGGTTCAAGAATTTTGGGAAAAGGAGCATTAAAAGGAGGTATGCCGTGGTATAAATATATTGCAAACAGGTTTCTTACCTTATTTCAAAATATTTTTATGAATCAGAAACTTTCTGAATACCATACCGGGTTCAGGGCTTTTTCTAAAGAAGTTTTGCAAAGTATAAATTATAATATAAATTCTGATGATTTTATTTTTGATAATCAAATGTTAGCTCAAATTTTTTATAAAGGGTTTGAAATTGCAGAAGTAACTTGCCCGACAAAATATTTTGAAGAAGCCTCATCAATTAATCTTCAACGCAGTGCAAAATACGGACTCGGAGTTCTTAGTGTATCATTGTCTTACTTTTTTAATAAAATAGGAATCGGAAACAATAAAATTTTTAAATAATTATTTTCTTGCTTGAATAATATTAAAAATCATTGTTGTCCGATAAAAATCAGATTTAAATAAAAAGTTAATTTAAGTGTCTGAAAATCAAATATAGTTTTTTTATTTTTAAAAATAACCCCCTTATGTCGGGAAAAGTGAGTTTTTATACTTGTTTTTTTGTCTTTCATTCAATTCTTGCCAGGATTTTTCAGGATTTTCCAAAAATTTATAAATATTTATATAATTCATAAGGTGCATTCTGATTAATGAAGTTAAATTTGAAAATGCCCATTT
>JAKISF010000056.1 GCA_021648725.1 Bacteroidales bacterium
CAAAATTGTTTACAACACCCGGGAGCTTGTAAGACCTAATCGGAAAAACATTCGAAAACATCGGCAAAAGAAACCTTATTCTATGAATTACAAAAGGTTATGACAGATTATTAACTAAACGACATTGGGTCATAATTTATAAAATACTTTTCACAAAATCACCAACTATTTTTGACCACATTGCCTTGTCTTATAAATTTGTAAATATTATAAAAATAACCTTACAATATAACAACAGATGCAAAGCCGTTTGCCGAATCTGGTACAACCATAATTGAACGTGATAAATGCTGTCACATTTAAGTAGCTGCAAGCTGCTGTTTATTGCCGAAGTTACGAAGACGCTACTCCGAACGGTTTTGTTTTTTTATTGTTTTCCTGTGCTGAACCGGTTTCAGCCTTAAAATAATATATCCTATTAACGCAGAACTTAAAGAACCGATGAGAATACCAATTTTTGCAGAATCAATATAAACAGGACTATTTTCAAAAGCTAAGCTTGCAATAAAAATTGCCATTGTAAAACCTATTCCGGCTAAAAATGAAACTCCTATTATTTGTTTGTTGCTGATTTCTTTTGGAACTTCGATAAGTTTAATTTTTTTAGCTCCCAAAATAATAGAAGAAATACCGATACTGTTTCCTAAAACTAAACAAATTATAATATTTCTTATCAGCGAAGAATCTAAATCAATATTGCTGCTAATCAACACCCCTGCATTAGCTAATGCAAAAACAGGAATAATAAAATAGGCAACCCAACCGTGTAATCTATGTTCTAAGTGTTGAAGAGGTGACTGATATTTGTCTGTCCAATTTTCCAGATTATCAATTTGTGCAATTTGTTCTTTCGATAGTATCGGTTTTTTTGATACTACAGCTTGTTTAATCTTTTCAGTAATATTTACTAAATTTTCAATAAATGCAGGAGTGTTAATTTTTTGCCTTACAGGAACTGAAAAGGCTAATAAAATTCCTGCAAGCGTAGGATGAATACCTGACTTTAAAAATAACACCCAAATTATTATTCCGAAAATAACCAGTAAATATTTCGAATAATAGCCTTTAAAAGATATTATATAAAGTATTCCTAACAAAATTAATGCACTAAGTAAAAAAACAAAGTTAATATTTCCGCTGTAAAGTACTGCAATAACTAATACAGCACCTATATCATCTACAATGGCAAAAGCAGTTAAAAATATTTTTAAACTTAGGGGAACACGTTTTCCCAGCAGTTTTAAAATTGCCAAAGAAAAGGCTATATCCGTAGCCATAGGAACGCCCCAGGCATTGGCTGTTTCCGGGTTTTTATTTATTACAATAAATAAAAGCACGGGAACCAACATGCCGCCGAGTGCACCTAAAAGAGGAAAGGCTATTTTTTTCGCAGAGTTCAACTCTCCTATTAAAAATTCTCTCTTAATTTCTAATCCTATAAGAAAAAAGAAAACAGCCATTAATCCGTCATTTATCCACAATATTAACGGTTTATTCAATTCGAAATGCTGAGAAGAAAAGCCTAATTTATATTGCCAAAGAGATTTATAACTTTCTCCGAATTGCGAGTTTGCCCAGAGCAATGCAATAATGGTTGCAAGTAGCAATAATATTCCGCTGAAACTTTCAATTTTAACAAATTTTTGAAACGGAGATAATATTTTCTTTCGTATCATATTTAGTTTTTCCTATTTTGTTTTCTATTTAATATTCCGAAGTTATTGAGAATATAATTTATTCAACTTTAGTAACTTTCAACATATTGGTTTTATGAGAAATGTGCATAGGCGTGCTTGCCACGTGAATAACATAATCACCTGTTTGCACCAAACCCTTTTCTTTTAATATGCTTATTGACAGCCCAATAGCCTCGTCAACACTGTCAACTTCGCTAAAGTGCATTGCTCTTACACCCCAAAGCAACGCCAGTGCATTTAAAAGTTCTTTATGTCTTGTAAAAGCATAAATGTCAGCTTTCGGTCGGTAGCCTGAAATTGTTGATGCCGTACTTCCTTTTTCGGTAAAAGTAATAATTGCTTTTGCTCCTACCCTTTCTGCCATAATTGATGCACTGTAACATACATTATCACGAAGAAACCTTGCAGAACCTTTTTTCGGAGGCATACCTCTGTTATAGTTATACCTGTGTTCTTCGGTATATTGAATAATTTTGTGCATGCTTTCAATAGTTTCAACCGGATATTTCCCTACGGAAGTTTCGCCGCTGAGCATTACGGTATCCACTCCGTCTATTACTGCATTTGCAACATCATTTGCTTCGGCTCGGGTAGGTCGGAAATTAGTTATCATACTGTCCATCATCTGGGTAGCAATAATAACAGGAGTTGAAGCATTTATACATTTTTCAACAATTTCTTTTTGAAGCAAAGGTACGGTATCAAAAGGCATTTCAACACCAAGATCGCCCCTTGCAACCATAATTGCATCTGTTTCGGCAATAATTTCATCAATATTTTCGATTGCCTGAGGTTTTTCAATTTTAGATACAACGTAGGTGTTTTTACGTTTCCGTTTTATCATTTGTTTAAGCTCAATTACATCGCTTACGGCACGAACAAAAGAAAGTGCAATCCAATCTACGTTTTGCTTTAATGCAAAAGTTGCATCTTCAATATCTTTTTCGGTTAAACTGGGAAGCGAAACATTTGTATTTGGAAGATTAACACCTTTGTTTGAGGATAAAAATCCGCTGTGAATAATCTTTGCTTTAACAGAATTTTTACCGTTTGTTTCGGTAACTTCGAGCTTTATTTTTCCGTCGTCAATTAAAATTGCATCACCGGGTTCAACATCATGCGGAAATTCTTGATAACTCATGTAAACCTTTTTATGTGTTCCTGTTACTTTTTCGGTAACAAATTCTAAAATACTTCCTCTTTCCAAAAAAACTTTTCCGTCTTTCATTTCTCCTACTCTCAGCTTAGGACCTTGCAAATCGGCTAAAATTGCAACTTCAACACCCATTTCTTTGCTTAATTCTCTAATTGTTTTTATTATTACTGCAGCGTCTTCGTGTTTGCTGTGAGAAAAATTAACTCTGCAAACATCAACACCTGCTTTAAACATTTTTTTAAGAGTTTCTTTATCGGAAGATGCAGGACCGAGTGTTGCAATTATTTTTGTTTTAGAATCGTCAAATGTCATAATTTAAAGTTTTAAAGTGTGAAGTTGATTAAATATTTATTTTTTGGATAATTCGTATTCTTCTTGTGCTAATTTAATAAGTTCGTCAATTTCGTTTTTGTCAGATTTTTTTTCATCTTCATTTTCAACTTCCGAGTATATTTCTTTTTCGAAATCATCCATTTGAGCTTTCATTTTATTTGAAAATTCTTTGAACTTCTCTGCACTTTTACTTTTTATTTCTTTCAGAAACTTATAAAGTTGTTCTAAATGCTTTTCAATTTCCAGTTTCTGATAAATTGTAGCTGTTCCTTCTTTAACAGCTTGCGAAAATTCTTTAAATTCCTTTGCCGAAATTTCGAATGCTTTTTTTGCTTTTTTATTTAAATCGGTTGAAACTTCTCTGTATTGTTGTTTAAGTTGCTCATTAAATTCGGCATCTTCTTTATCTCTTTGTTTTTTTCGTTCAAGAATATGCCCGTCTCGTTCTTCAATTTCTGATTTCCAAGATGAAAATAAATCTTTTGCTTCTTCTGATAATGATTTTTTTGACATTTTGTATTTTTCCTCAAATATAAAATATATTAACTTTTACCGAAAATATTTTTTATAACAAAAAACTGTTACCCGAAATGAATAACAGTTTTCCGATTAAAGTTCTGATAATTACTTTCCGATTAAAATAAACGGGCTCCAAAAAAACGGGTGGGCATATTTACTTTCTTCAATTAATCTTAATTTTGCTTTTTGCAGGTCACCGGCAAAATATTTTTGATTCTTAGAAAATACGGAAGGTTTAAGCATATTCTTATAAAATTCTACCATCAATTCTTGAGTACTTGCATCGGAAACTTGCCAAAGTGAAACAATAATATTCTTGCTGCCGGCATAAAGTAAAGCACGGGTTAAACCAATAATTCCTTCACCTTTTGATATTTTTCCGAGACCGGTTTCGCAAGCTGAAAGGACTATTAAATCAGCATTTAGTTTTATATTATAAATTTCACCCGAGAAAAGGATATTGTCTTCATTGCTTGTTGTATCTTGTGCCAAAATAAGCCCGGAAAGTTCCGGTTTATCTTCATCTACCATACCGTGAGTAGCAAAATGAAGATATTTATATTTTGCAAGTTCTCCTGATTTTACAAATTCTTCATTTGCCTGCAAGTGAGTTTTTAGCAGTGCTTCTTTATTTCTGCTTTCATATAGTTTGAAAATTGTTTCTGTTTCTTCCAAGCTTCCGGGAAGCTCTGAGATATACATTCCGTCACGCGTAAAAGTTCTTGTTTTAATGGTGTCGGTATGGATAATTTTTTCTAACAGGTTTCGAGTTCGCATTGCTGTTCCCGAAATATTCTCATCGTCAAAAACCGGTGCAAAAGCAAGCCAATCACTTAAATTTCTAATTTCAACTTTGTTTTTCTTTATATGTTTATCAAATGTTTTATAAAATAAGTTTGCCGAATAACTATAGCTTATGTTATAATCTTTTACTAAATAAGGCATATTTGAGAAATATGTAAAGTCCTCCCAACCGTTCCAATCGGTAATGTATTTTTTTGTATGAAGTGCCTCAAAAGGTAATGTAGCAAGTTGCCCGTCGGGGATTAAAATAATATTTTTTATTTTTCGGCTTAGTATTTCTTTAATTTCTTCGGGAAACAGTAAACTGTATAATTCAAAAGCTAATTTATCATATAATTTTACGGTTTTATCGGTATTGTTTTTTATATCTTCCTTGATAAGTGAAATATCTGAGATTCCTGTTCTCAAATTTTTAATCTTGCTGTCTAAGTTCTCAGGTTTCGGAACTTGTAATACAATATTTTTGTTGTGTGTTACAGCCATAACGGTAATAATGTTATCACCTGTAAAGTAACTTATTATTGCTGTTCTCCGATTTAGTAATTTTTGTATTTGTTTTATACTTACTGATTCTCTGTTGTATTTCAAATCAAAATATTCGGGATAATCGTTTTCTATTACTATAATAAGGCTGTCATAGGTTCGGTTTGCTTTAAATAATTTATTCTGAAAACGTGATATCCTTATACTGTCACCGCCTTCGGCAAGTATCTTTTTATAAAGTGCAATATCAACTTGCAGTTTGTGTTCAAGTTTCAGCAAAGTATCCGGAATACCGGCAAATTTAAGAGCCTCGGCACCGGCAAGGCTTTCTAATAGTACTGATGATTTGTTTTTCTCGGAGAAATAAAAGGCACGGTCTCGGTAATATGAAACACTATCAGCCCCTACTATGTTAAGCAGGTTTAAACAAACAATTACAGCTCCTTTATAAATTTCGCTTGCTTGTTCGCCGAGTGCAATTTTATCTGATTTTGCTTTCATGTTTTTTCTTACTTGCGAAATTAAAGTATCACAAGCTTGGTAATGACGCAGGGCAAGTTTTTGACGTTTAATGCCTTGTATGTTTCCGGAATTTAACAGGTGCTTGCTTGTATCAGCAAAAATTACGGCTTTTGATTTCAGGGCTACCGAGAGTTCTTCCCAATTTAAGTAATTCTCAATATCAGGAACTGAATATACATTTGTTGTATCGTTAAAGTTTCGTAAGCTGCTTGTTACTCCTTTTTGATAATATTTCAATGCTGAATCATATTTGTTTTTTTTCATATAGATATTCCCGACATTAACATAGCTTGCTGCAACAAGGCTGTGTTTTTCGCCGAGCATTTTAACTTTTATTGTTAATGATTTTTGGTAATATTCTAATGCCGAGTCATATTCTCCTTTTTTTTCAAGAACTATCCCGATATTGTTGTAACTTATTGCAACGTCAGGGTGATTTTCTCCGAGGCGTTCTTTTTTTATTTTCAATCCCTTAAAATGATATTCCAATGCAAGATCGTATTCGTTTTTTGCCTCATACACATTTCCTAAGCCATTGTAACTCATTGCAACATAAAGATTGTCTTCGCCTAAAAGCTTTTTTCTTAATTCTAATGCCTTAAACATGTATTTTAATGCAGAATCATAATCTCTCTTATCGGAATAATCAATTCCTATATTATTGTATGCCTCGGCAACAAAGGAGTGTTCTTCACCAAAATTATCTTTAAATATCTGCATTGCTTTAATATGATATTGCAATGCTAAATCATATTCACTCTTATTTTTATAAACAGCACCTATGTTGTTGTAACTTACAGCAATGTTTTCATGTTTCTCGCCAAGCACTTTTTTTCTTATTTGTAAGGCTTTAAAGTAGTATTTAAATGCTAAATCGTATTCATTTTTTCCGTAAAAAACTATTCCGATATTATTATAGCTTTCGGCAACAAGCGGATGTTCTTCGCCAAATATTTCTTTTCTGATTTTCAGGGCTTTATAATAATATTGCAGTGATAAGTCATATTCGTTTTTTATATCATAAATTGAACCCACATTGTTACATGACGATGCAACATCAACATGTTTTTCACCAAGCAAATCTTTTCTTAATACGAATGCTTTTTTCCAGTAAAATAGTGCTGAATCAAGTTTTGATAAGAAATAGTATGAGATGCCTAAAATGTGATAGGCATTTGCAACTACGGTATCTTTTTCATCGGTATGCAGCAATGTTTTTTTTATTGCAGAGTTTATTGTTTCCGCACCTTTGTCGAGTTTCCAAAGCCACGAGTAGCTGTCGCCGCGTTTTGTTTCGCTTTGCAAATATTTTTTCCATTGCCTTTGTTTTTCGAAAAGCGTGCTTGCTTTCTCAAAATATACTATTGCTGTATCATAGCTTTTGTTTTTGTAATATTCGTCGGCTTTTTCAAAATATTGTTTTGCCTGAGTTGTATCGATTGTATTTTTTTGGGCCAAAAGCCCGACTGTTTGTGTTACAATAAATAGAATTGTAAATAAAAGCGGATTTGTTTTCATATTTTTTAAAAATTGTTGTTGTCTTATTGTCCGATTAAAATAAAAGGACTCCAAAAAAACGGATGTGCATATTTACCTTCTTTAATTAATCTTAATTTTGCTTTTTGCAAGTCACCGGCAAAATATTTTTGATTCTTAGAAAATCCGGAAGGTTTAAGCATATTCTTATAAAATTCTACCATCAATTCTTGAGTACTTTCATCTGAAACTTGCCAAAGTGAGACAATAATGTTCTTGCTGCCTGCGTAAAGTAAAGCACGAGTCAGTCCGATTATTCCTTCTCCTTTTGTTATTTTGCCGAGACCTGTTTCGCAAGCAGAAAGAACAGTTAAGTCAGCATTTAGTTTTAGATTATAAATTTCACCGTTATAAAGAATGTTATCTTCTTTGCTTGTGCTGTCTTGTGACAAAAGGATACAAGACAATTCAGGCTTATCGGAATTTACCATACCGTGTGTAGCAAAATGAATATACTTATATTTTTCAAGTTCTCCGGACTTTATAAATTCTTCATTGGCAAATTTATGGGTTTTAAGAACTGCTTTTTTGTTATTTTGTTCAAATAATTCAAAAATTTCTTTTGTTTCGACTTCACTACCCGGAAGTTCAGAAACGTACCCTCCGCCATCCAAGAAAGCTCTGGTATTTGCTGTTCCGAAATTATCGGTTGCAGCTTCGTTCAAAATATTTCTTGTTCTGAGGTTTGTTCCGGATATATTTTCGTCATCAAAAACAGGAGCAAATGCAATCCAATCGTTTATTTCGGTAATTTCAACGTTTTTTTGTTTTTTCTTACTAAAAGTTTTGTAAAACAAATTTGCCGAATAGCTGTAACTGATATTAAAATCTTTAATAAGAAAGGGCATCTCCGAAAAATAGGCTTTATTGTTCCAATCTGTCCATTCAGCAGTATATTTCTTTGTAAGCAAGGCTTCGAAAGGTATTACGGCAAGTTTACCATCGGGAATAATTATTATATTTTTTGTTCTTTTTCCGATAAATGCTTTCAGTTGATTAGGGAATAGCAGGCTATAAAAATCAAACGCTACTTTTTGATATTCGTCAACGGTAATATGTTTATATGAATCAATATCTGATCGTAAAAATTTAAGATTAGAAATGTAAACACGTAAATTATTTATTTTCAAATCTAAATCCTTAGGTTTATGAACTTGGTTTATGAAAAATTTATTTTGTTTTATTGCAAAAATTGTAATTAAACTGTCGCCTATTTGATAGCTGATTATTGTTGTTTTTCTGTTAATTATTTTTGAGATTTCTTTAACACTTGCAGGGTTTTGGTTATACTTCAAATCAAAATATTCGGGGTATTCTCTTTCAAATACGATAATTAAACTGTCGTAGGTTCTGTTTGCTTTGAATAATTTATCGTTAATTCTTATTTCTTTGGTGCTGTCAACATCTTCAAGACTTTCTTTTTTGTAAAATGCTATTTGGTTTTGTAAATCATGTTCTTTTTTCAACAGTGCATCAGGAATTCCTGCAAATTTGAGTGCTTCGGAGCCTGCGAGGGCATCCAACAAAACTGATGATTTGTTTTTCTCGGAAAAGTAAAATGCATAAGCTCGCATTTGCTGCGGGGATTTTAACGATATATCCTCTTTTGACAAATCGAGTGCAACATTAACAGCATTCATATATATATCACTTGCACTTCCTCCCAATGCCAGTTTATCTGATTTTGTTTTCATATTTTTGCTGACTTGCGAGATTAATGTGTCGCATGCCTGATAATATTTGAGAGCAAGTTCCAATTTATTCAAATTCGTTATCGGCAGTTTTATACTTGTGTCGGCAAAAATCATTGCTTTTGCTTGTAAGGAGTTTAATAGTTCTGTCCAATTCAAGCAATCTTTAATAACAGGGCATGAGTAAATGTTCAGTGTGTCATTAAAGTTCTTAATACTGCTTACAATTCCTTTTTGATAGTATTTTAATGCTGTTCCGTATTCATTTTTTTGTGTATAAACTTGTGCTATATCATTATAAGTTTCTGCAGTTTCGCTGTGCTTCTCCCCGAAACGTTTCAACCTTATATTCAATGCCTTATAGTAATTTGCCAGAGATAATTTATATTCTCCTTTCTTTACATAAATATTTCCGATGCTATTATAACTTCCGGCAGTAAATGTGTTATTTTCACCCAGTAATTCTCTTCTTACAGCCAATGCTTTAAGTTGAAATTTAAGAGCTGAGTCAAATTCTTTTTTTTGAAGATAAACATTACCTATTCCGAGGTAATTTGCCGTTATATGTGAATTTTTTTCACCGAACAATTCTTTTCCGATTTCAAGGGACTTTAAATAGTATTTTAAAGCCTTGTCATAATCTTTTTTTAAAGAATAAACATTGGCTATATTATGGTAAGAAACAGCAACATCAATATTCTTTTCTCCATTTTTCTTTTTATTAATTTGTGATGATTTCAGAAAATATTCAAGTGATAAATCATATTCCCCCATTTTTCTGTAAACAGCACCTACATTATTATAACTTGCTGCTACTTTTGTGCTTTCCTCTCCGAATACCTTTTTTTTAATTTGTATTGACTTAAAATAAAAAAGCAGAGATAATTCAAATTCATTTTTACTAAAAAAAACATTTGCTAAATTATTATAAGGTGTTGCAAGTTTTATATGCTCTTCCCCGAATAAACCCTTAATAATATTTAAAGATTCGGTATAATACTTAATTGCAGCATCAAATTCACTTTTTCTGTAATAAGCACGTCCTAGTCCGTTATAAAGTTTTGCGTTTACGATATGGTTTTTTGTAAGGTGTTTTAGTGATTTTTTTAAGGCATCCTTCAAAACATCAACAGAATTATCAAAATCAGAAAGCGAAGACAGATTCCATGCAATATAATATCTTAATTTAACATATTCGAGCCATTTTAGTGTATCATTGTTTTTAACAGCAGTCTGTTTATAAATGTCAGCTGCTTTTTGGTAAAATATATTAGAGCTGTCTAACTTTTGTAATTTATAATATTTATCACCAAGTGCATAATATTGCTCAGCCGAAACAGTATCGGAATAATTTTGAGCATTTGTTGAACTTGAAATAAAAATGAAAATAAAAACAGGGAGTACTATTTTAAAATATCTCATACATAAATTATTACTATTAATAAAAGAATAGTAAATATATAAATATTTTTGTTATAATCAAATAAAGTTTTTTTACAACATTTATTTTCCGATTAATACAAAGTGGCTCCAAAAGAACGGGTGTGCATTTTCCTTCATTGATTAATTTTAGTTTTGCATATTGCCCATAACGCCAGCCTGTCTAAAAACCCCGTAAATTTACGAATTTTGCTCAAATATAATGAATTTTAACGGAAGTTCACCAAAAATATCAAGACAAAACAGCCCTATATGTTGTGATTTTCAACAACTTATGGCTGTTTTGTCATATTTTTTTTCTTTCCTACATTATTCTATTTTTATTTTTAAAATTTCTATAATTTTTTTTTGACATTCTAATAAGTTATCCGGAATAGTATT
>JAKISF010000057.1 GCA_021648725.1 Bacteroidales bacterium
TTACAACAGGGCTTTATAATTTATTTTGTGGTTTTGAAAGCGGCATTTCCGACACATCCGGAAGAAACAATTCTTTTTTCGGATACAGAACGGGTTACAATAATTTATCAGGTAATAATAATACTTTCCTGGGAGATTCCAGCGGATTCGGCAATACTACAGGCTCGAGCAATTTATTTGCAGGCAAAAACAGCGGTATATCAAATACAACCGGAGGCTTTAACACATTTTTGGGTTACGAAAGCGGATTTTCAAATACAACCGGTATAAATAACACTTTTATCGGCAGTCAGTCCGGACAATTAGCAATAAGCGGTAATTATAATGTTTTTAACGGTTTTAATGCAGGAAGAAATCATAATTCAGGCGATAATAATGTTTATATAGGATATGAAGCAGGAAGCGGGGGGTTATCCGGAAATGAAGACGGGGTTAACAATGTGTTTGTAGGCACAGAAAGCGGAACAAACAATACCTCGGGTATTTATAATACATTTTTAGGATATCGAACAGGTTTTAATAACACATCCGGAGGTCATAACATATTTCTTGGTTATCAAAGCGGACTAAATAACAGTTCCGGCTGGACAAATATATTTATAGGAAGTTGGGCCGGAATGGGAAATCAAACCGGAAGTGATAATGTATATATCGGAGGTACAAGCGGAGCTAATAATACACACGGATTAAGAAATACTTATTTAGGATTTTACTCCGGTGCAACAGCAACAGGCACTGATAATGTTTTTATCGGATACGAAGCCGGAAGACTGGAAGCAGGCTCTAACAAGCTGTTTGTCAGCAATACAGCAACAACAACTCCGTTAATATATGGCGATTTCAGCAGTAATTATTTAAGAATACACGGTTCTTTAAGTGTCGGAGAGAATCCTCTTGTTGCAAAAACATCCTCAAAATTCAGAGTTTTTGCCGATAATTACAGAGCCTATAACGGATTTGCCTGGTACGGAGGTTATGCCGGCACATTTTCAAATGACGGAAATAATGTAAACAGAAGAGGTATAGAACTTCGTGTCGGAACAGACGACGGCAGCGGAACAAATTATCAAATAGTTTTTTATGACGGAAACGGCACCTATCAAGGAGCAATAACTTCCAGTGGCGGAATAGTTTCTTATGGAGCAAAATCTGCAAACAACAATAATAAAACCATTAAAAATTTTAATAAAAATGCCATTACAATTATAAACAAAATTGATGTCATTGAATTTAAACCTTCAAAAGAATCCGGTAAAATCATTACAGGATTTTTAGGAAAAGATTTATTAAAATTAATTCCTGAATCTACTTTTTACGATGAAGAAAATGATGAGTACATAACAGATAAAAGTGCATTAGTTCCTATATTGACAAAAGCAATTCAAGAACAAAACCAAAAAATTGAATATTTAGAAAAACAAATAAAAGAACTAAGAGAATTAATTAAAAAGAAATAATATTAAAACACTCTTTTAACCCCATTAATTAAACAATTTTGTTTTTGTGAAGATAAAATAATAAGCGATTACTTATATTTGACACACTACAATTTTTTATTTCCTAAAAAACAGTATTTTTGCAGATTGAGTATTTTCAGCATTATTAAATTATCAGAGTGAAGAACATTAGGAATTTTTGTATTATAGCCCATATAGACCACGGTAAAAGCACCTTGGCTGATCGACTTTTAGAAATAACCGAAACCGTTTCCGAAAAAGACTTGCAAGCACAAGTTCTGGACGATATGGACTTAGAAAGGGAACGAGGTATTACCATTAAAAGTCATGCTATTCAAATGGACTATGAATTTGAAGGCGAACAGTACAAATTAAATCTTATTGACACCCCCGGACATGTAGATTTTTCTTATGAAGTTTCTCGCTCAATTGCTGCTTGCGAAGGTGCTCTTCTAATTGTTGATGCTACACAAGGAATTCAAGCACAAACAATTTCAAACCTATATCTTGCAATAGATAATGATTTGGAAGTAATTCCCGTTTTGAATAAAATGGATATGGATACTGCCATGCCCGAAGAAGTTAAAGAACAAATCGTTGAACTTCTCGGCGGAAAGATTGAAGATATAATCGAAGCCAGCGGAAAAACCGGAATGGGTGTTAATGAAATATTAAAAAGAGTTATTAACGATATCCCGTCCCCGGAAGGAAACACGGAAGCACCGCTTCAAGCAATGATTTTTGATTCGGTATATAATTCTTACAGAGGAATTATTGCATATATTAAAGTTGTTAACGGAACTATTAACAAAGGGGACCACGTTAAATTCGTTAATACCGAAAAAGAATATTATGCCGATGAAATCGGAGTATTAAAATTAAAACAAGAAAGTAAAAAAATATTACAAGCAGGTGATGTAGGTTATATTATCTCCGGAATTAAACAATCCAAAGAAGTAAAAGTAGGAGATACTGTAACAACTGTCGATAATCCCTGTGATGCTGCAATTGAAGGTTTTGAAGAAGTAAAACCTATGGTTTATGCCGGTATTTATCCTATTGACACTGAAGATTACGAAGACCTCAGGTATTCTATTGAAAAGCTGCAACTGAATGATGCTTCTTTGACTTTTGAACCTGAATCTTCATTAGCCCTCGGTTTCGGTTTTCGGTGCGGATTTCTCGGAATGTTACACATGGAAATTGTTCAGGAACGACTCGAAAGAGAATTTAATATGAATGTTATTACAACTGTTCCCAATGTTTCTTATATCGTAAAAACAAAAAAAGGCGAAACAATTGAAGTTCATAATCCGTCAGGCTTACCCGAACCCGGTATAATTGAAGAAATTCTTGAGCCCTTTATTGATGCTCAAATAATAACTCAAACTGATTATTACGGACAAGTTATGAAGTTGTGTCTGGACAAAAGAGGAGAACTTAAAAAAGAGCATTACCTATCTTCCGACAGAGCAGAACTTTCTTTTGATTTACCTCTTGCCGAAATTGTTTTCGACTTCTACGACAAACTCAAAAGCATCTCAAAAGGCTATGCTTCATTTGATTACCAATTGTCAGATTACCGAAAAGCAAAACTTGTAAAACTTGATATATTAGTGAACGGAGAACGTGTTGATGCTCTTTCATCTTTAATACATGAAGATAATGCATACAGAATGGGCAGAAGAATGACTGATAAATTATGCGATTTAATTCCGAGGCATCAATTTGCCGTTCCTATTCAAGCCGCAATCGGTTCAAAAATTATTGCACGCTCAACTATTAAAGCCTTAAGAAAAGATGTTACGGCAAAATGCTACGGCGGAGATATTACACGAAAACGAAAACTCTTAGAGAAACAAAAAAAAGGTAAAAAACGAATGAAACAAATCGGAAATGTTGAAATTCCGCAAAATGCTTTTATGGCTGTTTTGAAATTGGATTAATTGTATTTTACAAAATTATTAATAAACAAGATTTAAAAACTTAAAAACAATTGTTATGGCAAAAGGAAAGGATGCAAAGAAAAATGTAAAAAAAGAAGCACAAAAATCAGCAAAAGAAAAAAAAGCTGAAAAGCGAGAAAAGAAAGCAAAGAAATAGGACATAAAATTAACAGGATTATTACAATGATACAAATTAAAGACTTTAAAAACTACGAAGGCAAAACAATTGAGACGCGAGGCTGGGTAACCAATAAACGCAGCGGAAAAGGTCTTGAATTTATAATTTTAAGAGACGGCAGCGGATATGCTCAATGTATTGTAAGCAGCGATGATGTCAGCGATGATATATTTGAAACAGCAAAACGATTATCGCAAGAAAGTTCAATTCAACTTACCGGAACAATTGTGAGAGATGAAAAACAATTGGGCGGCTACGAGCTTCAAATTTCCGACTTAAAACTTATTGGAAAATCAGAAGACTACCCTATTACAAACAAAGAACACGGAATTGAGTTTTTAATGGACAACCGGCATCTTTGGTTACGCTCAAAGCGTCAGTGGGCAATTCTTAAGGTCAGAAACCGAATTATTTTTGCAATAAATAACTTTTTTCAGAAAGAGGGTTTTGTTCAAACCGACTCTCCTATTTTTACGGGTAATGCTGCCGAAGGCTCAACAACTTTATTCTCCTCAAAATATTACGATCAAGATGCATACCTCGCACAAACAGGACAACTTTACGGAGAGGCAATGGCAATGGCAATGGGTAAAATTTATACTTTCGGACCGACTTTCAGAGCCGAAAAATCAAAAACCAGAAGGCATCTTTCCGAATTTTGGATGATTGAACCAGAAATGGCTTTTTATGACAACGACATGAATATGAACATGATAGAGCAATTTTTGAAATATATTGTTGCCGATGTTCTTGAAAACTGTAAAGAAGAACTTGTTATTTTAGACAGAGATATTTCTGTTTTTGAAAATATGAAAACAGAAGGTTTCCCAAGACTTACTTATGACGAAGCCGTTGAAATAATTAAAGGAACAAAAAAAGTTAACGGAAAAACAAGTATTGAACTTCTGGAAGAAGATTTAGCAAAAGTTAAAACCCAAATCTCAGAAAACAAAAAAGGAATTGAAGAGAGAGAAAAAGAAATTGCCGGAGGAGTAAAAAAAGGCAAACGAAATTTCTTACAAAATAAAATTGACCAATTAAAAAACGAAATAAGTACACTTGAACAAACAGAAAAAAACATTCCGCAATGGTTGGAATCTGCAAAGAATTTTAAATACGGAAATGACTTCGGCGGTTCAGACGAAACCGTAATTACAAGAATGTTTGATGTTCCGGTTATGGTATATAATTGGCCTCACGAAATTAAAGCCTTTTACATGAAAAGAGATGCATCTGCTCCGGAACTCGCAAAAGGCGTAGATGTTCTCGCTCCCGAAGGATACGGCGAAATTGTCGGCGGTGGTGAAAGAGAAACCGACCTTAATTTGCTTATTGAAAAAATTAATGAGCATAATTTACCGATGTCTGAATTTGAATGGTATTTAGATTTAAGAAGATACGGTTCAGTTCCTCATGCCGGTTTCGGGTTGGGATTAGAAAGGACAGTTGCATGGATTTGCGGAACTCAACATATCCGAGAAACTATTCCGTTTCCGAGATATTACGGAAGACTGCGACCTTAATTCAAAAATATCTCAGTTGTTAAAGCCGACTTTTGTCGAAAAGATATTTTTTTGACAAAACCTATTTTGGAAAATTATTTATCGGAGCTTAAAAACTTAAACAAAAAAAGCCGGTTTAAAAACCGGCTACACATATTTTTGGAAATAACTTTTATTCTTCTTTTCTGCCGGCTCTTTTTCTGTCATGTTCATTCAGCAATATCTTCCTTAATCGAATAGACTTTGGTGTAACTTCAATATATTCATCTTTTTTAATATACTCCATGCACTGTTCTAATGAAAACTTTACTGCCGGAGCAATTGATGATTTATCGTCAGAGCCCGATGCTCGCATATTCGTATGTTTCTTTGTCTTTGTAATATTTATTAAAATATCATCTTCTCTGGTGTTCTCTCCTATTACTTGCCCTGCATAAATTTCTTCTCCGGGGTTTACAAAAAACCGTCCTCTGTCCTGTAATTTATCAATAGCATAAGGAATTGCAGTTCCTGTATGCATGGAAATTAAAGAACCCTTTTTTCGAGTTTCAATATTTCCTTTCCACGGTTCGTATGATTTAAATCTGTGAGCGGTAATTGCCTCCCCTTCACTTACCGTAAGAATTGAATTTGCCATACCTATTAAGCCTCTTGCCGGAATACTGAACTCTAAATACATTCTGTCGTTTTTATTTTCCATATTCACTATTTCGCCTTTCCTTTTTGTTACAATCTCTATTACCTTTCCGGAAAATGCTTCGGGAGCCTGAATTGTTAACAACTCAACAGGTTCATGCTTAACTCCGGCAACTTCTTTTATCAGCACCTGGGGTTGACCGAGTTGAAATTCGTAACCTTCTCGTCGCATTGTTTCAATAAGAATGGATAAATGAAGAATACCCCTTCCGAAAACTAGAAATTTATCGGCAGAATCAGTATCTTCCACTCTCAAAGCCAGATTTTTCTCAATTTCTTTATACAAACGATCCCGTAAGTGCCTTGATGTTACAAACTTTCCTTCTTTGCCGAAAAACGGAGATGTATTAATTGTAAACAACATACTCATTGTAGGTTCATCTACTTTAATCGTTTTTAAACCTTCCGGGTTTTCAAAATCAGCAAAAGTATCTCCTATTTCAAAATTACTGGGTCCGAGAACTGCACAAATTTCGCCTGCATAAACAACTTCTCTTTTTACCTTTTCTTTACCTAAACCTTCAAATCTGTATAATTCCTTAACTTCAGATTTTTCAGTACTGCCGTCTTTTTTTACAACTGATATTTTTTGGTTCATCTCAATTGACCCTCTCGATATTCTTCCGACAGCAATTCTTCCGAGATAGGACGAATAATCCAAAGATGTAACTTGTAATTGTAAAGTTCCCTCTTTTCTTTCCGGAGCAGGAATGTTTTCTAATATCGCATCCAGTAAATAACTGACATCTTCTGCCGGCTTTTTCCAGTCATCAGACATCCACCCGTTTTTTGAAGAACCGTAAACCACCGGAAAGTCTAACTGATCTTCTGTAGCATTAAGGCTGAACATTAAATCAAAAACATCTTCATACACTTCTTCCGGTGTACAATTCGGCTTATCAACTTTATTTATAACAACAATCGGTTTCAAGCCTAATTCAATTGCTTTTTGAAGAACAAAACGAGTTTGCGGCATCGGTCCTTCGAAAGCATCAACTAAAAGCAAAACTCCGTCTGCCATATTTAATACACGTTCTACCTCTCCGCCGAAATCGGAGTGACCGGGAGTATCAATTATATTAATTTTTACATCTTTATATCTTACCGAAACATTTTTTGAAAGAATTGTTATTCCCCTTTCTTTTTCCAAGTCATTAGAGTCGAGAATTAAATCTGCAACATCTTGGTTGTCCCTGAAAAGTTTTACCTGATGCAGTATTCTGTCAACCAATGTTGTTTTACCGTGATCAACATGTGCAATAATTGCTATATTCCTTAAATTTTGCATTATCTTCTGAATTATAAAAGTTTGCAAATGTACGACATGAAAGATAGCAAACAAATTTAAAATAAAAAGAACACAGAAAACTCAGATATAAAACACCCGGACATTTGTAAAAAACATAAATTATAGTTGGATTAATATATTATTATGTGGTATTTTTGTAAATATTTATTTAACTAAAAATTTAAAAAAATGAAAACAATTAAAAGTATCGGCTTAATTTTTTTGATTCTGGCCACATCAATTATTGGATGTAAAAAAGGGGAAAACGATCCGGGCTTATCACTATTGAGCAGAAAAGCTCGGTTATCCGGCGAATGGAATTTGTCATCTGCCGAGTTTGAATTTAAAAAAACAGACCCTGACGGAACAACAGTTACATCATACTCCTATGACGGTGCAAATATGACAGAAACAACAGACGGCGAAGGCAAAACCTACGTTTATTCTGAAAAAGTAACAATAGATAAAGACGGAACATTTACTATTGTTATTGAAAAAGAAATTACTTATTCTCAAAACCAAACAGGAATAAATAAAACAACGCTTGAAGGTTATTGGTATTTTATTGACGGAATAAAGAATACAGATATAAAAAATAAAGAAAGGGTTGAATTCTTTATACAAAAATATACAAACATTCATCCAAGCGGAGATACTGAAATTATAGAATCGTCGGGCAGCATACCTATAATTGAAGAAAGAGGTTTCAGCGGAATTGAAATCTTACTGTTAGATCGTTTGGCAAAAAAAGAAATGACAACATTGTATGATTCTGAAGTTATTATTGACGGAGAAACAAGGACTTATACCGGAATAAAAGACTATACCCAAAATTAATAACATCCTGCAAACAAAAAGCCGATATAAAATCGGCTTTTTGTTTGTTCCTTAAAAACTGATTTTACCCGATTATTTCATTTGAATAGTTTAAAAACTCATATTTTGTATTTTCGGAACAATAAATTCAGGGCAAACTCATACTTTAATATTTAATACTTTTAGCAAATAGTCATTATTCCAGTCGGCTTTAAGTCTTTTGCCGGCAATTCCTTGTTTTGTTGTTGTTTCATTTTTTAATAGATTTAATGCTATTTTTAAGAGAACAGAGTAATTTTGTGCAGCATTTTTATTCCTTTTTCTTGATGCGTC
>JAKISF010000058.1 GCA_021648725.1 Bacteroidales bacterium
AGTATTGAAAACATGAAATTTTATTCTGAAAAAGAAAATATTACTGACGCACGATGGGGGGATAAAATAGCAGAACAAGAGATAATCAAAGAATTTTGGAGATTAGTTCAAGATTCTGTTGATTATAACTCAGTAGATATTTTTGTGAATAAAAATTATCTTCCTAAATATCCCGAAATAAAAAAGAAAACCATTGATTTGTTTATAGTAAACAGTAAAAATACATGGGATGTTTTCTTTGAAGCATTGCAATCTGACTATGCATTTTACAAATATTGGGACAATATAAAAGTTTCAGGAACAGATAAATTTGTTGTTGCATTTACAGTTGAATCATTAACATCTATGCTTTTGAAAATCTATAATGAATATTATTATAATGACATAGAATATTATAATAAATACATATTAAGGAACAGAACTTTTATGGATTACGCTGGATTAAATGATTGGTATTTGGAAGTTGTTGCAAAATATTTATCCCAAAAACATAACAGGAATATAAAATTTAAATCAAATAAATTAGAGTGGATTGTTGATTTTAGAAGAGATGAATTTGAAAAGAGATGTGACATTCTTCCGCCGGGTTATAAGAAATAACCGATTTGACGTAGCACTCATGCTGAAAAATGGGGTATTGGAGATGATGGGTATAGAGATGAACAAGTAGAAAAGGCAAATACTAATGATTTGAAATCACCCGCTCGTCCAATGCAGTGCCGAAATGCCTGATAATCTTCTGTTTAACCTTTTTGCCATCCCTTATATTTTCAACTAATTGAATCGCAATTTTAGGCGAATTTTTACTTGTTTTTCTTCTTACAAACATGTTGCAAAGATAATCATTATTTTCAAATCACCAAATATAAATAAAATTAGGCACTACACCCCGATAAGTTAAAATAAAAAATATAATCGGCTAATTGTCAGGTGTTTATGTTTTTTACGTGGTGCTTAGTGTGCGAAGTCAGGAAAACACATAACAAAGAATTTCACCCAGCTGGCGCTCGTTTGCAACGAGTGCAACAAAGCAAACATTAAAAAGACAGCCAAAAATAAATGTCAGACAAATACAAACTAGCGGATAAAGAAAGACTTATTCATCAAAATCCGGTAAAAGATTTAATTATTGAAAATGCCGAAGATTATTTATTCAGTTCTACAATAAATTAAGCATATTTTTCAAATTTTCAACATCCGGTTCAACAGCATCCGGTATTGAAATAACAGATTGTACTGATTTTAAATCTTTTAATCCGCTGCCGGTTAAAAGCACAACATTGTTCGAGTCAGCTTCTAATTTATTCATACTCATGTAATTAATAATCCCTGCAAAAGCTGTTGCCGCTGCCGGCTCGGCAAATAATCCGGTATTTTTTGATAATTCTGCCGATGCACTTATTATTTCATTGTCTGAAACAGTCATAAGTTCACCCTTGTATTTTTGAATAAATTGCTTTGCCATATAAAAGTTTCGAGGAATATCAACCGAAATAGAATCGGCAACGGTATTGCTTGCTTTTAATACAAAATTATCCGTATTCATATTTCTTGCAATATTATCGCTGCCTTCTGATTGAACGGCAACAATAATCGGCATCTTTTCAATAATCCCGAGTTTTAATAAATCTTCAAAACCTTTATAAACTCCTGAAATTATCACACCGTCACCCACAGGCACAAAAATTCTGTCGGGAATCGTTTGCCCTAATTGGTCGTACAATTCAAAAGAAACCGTTTTTTTTCCTTCAATCGTTAACGGATTAAAAGCCGTATTTCTGTTATACCAGCCGAATTTTTCCGTTGCTTTTATGCTTAAATCAAAAGCATCATCATAAGTTCCTTTTACAGGAATTATAGTTGCTCCGTACATTACAATTTGAGTCAGTTTTGCCAAAGGTGCCGTTTTCGGAACCATAATAATGGCCTTTTGGTTTTGCGAAGCACAAATTCCGGCAAGAGAAGAACCTGCATTTCCGGTTGATGCCGCAACAATTGTATCAATTCCGTTTTCTTTTGCATAAGCTGAAACCAAATAAGAAGCACGATCTTTAAAAGAATATGTCGGATTTTGCGAATCATCTTTTAATAACAGATTGAAAGGTAAAGTTTTTCCGTTTAATTCAGTTTGCTTATATAAAGGTGTGTTTCCGACTTTTAATTTGGGAAAACTCTCCGAATTCTTAATTGGGAATAAATCTATAAAGTTACTTTCTTTTAATCTGTTAAATACAGCATTTGTATCTCCGAAACTCGATAAATTTTCATAATCATAAATTATTTTCAAAACACCTTTCGGCGGTTTATTCGAAGTATTTTTTTCTGCACAAACAGTACATAAATAAGTAACTTCACTTTGTGAATATTCTTTTCCGCAATCGGTGCATTTATATTGAAATTTATCTGTTATCATTTTTATATTCTTTTCTATAAAGTTAATATTATGTTTCAGTTTAAAGCAAAAATCACAAAGTTACAAAAATTAATACTTTGCATTCTTTGCGATTTTTGCTTGCTCACACAACACTACTTGTATTAATCAAAATACGGGCAACTGCTGTATTAGAAAAGTTCTATAAATATTTTTTCAAAACTCCCGTTCGTTCATTAAATTCATTAATTAATTCATCCCACCGGTGTACTTGATTAAACATTTTGTCCCAAACATTTCGGTCGTACCAAAGTTGATTTAATTCTTCAACATCCTTGGCTTGTTGCTCAACCCATGTAAAATATTTTAAATTGTGAATTGCTTTTCTGTCTTGATAACCGAGCTCACGCATATTATCAATTTGTTGCCCGAGCATACATTTTTCAAAATCTTTAACGGCTTGAATTTCATTATATTCTCCTCTTTCTGCACGTAATTCATCAACTCTTGAAACATACATATCGGCACTGTCTGTTGCAATCGTCAAAATAATATCATCAGATGTCATTTCATAATATTTTGCCGTTTTAATTGCCGACAATACATTACCGATACCTGAAATACCGATTAGATGTAATTGAGAAATCAATTCATCTGAAATCCCGACAGATTTAAGATATTTATGTCCTTCCGGTTCATTGAATAATCTTAATAATCGCATCGGATCTTCATCGTCAATTGCCGTAACAGCATCTGTATTTTTCACATTATGAATCCACGGAATATGTTTGTCGCCTATGCCTTCAATACGGTGAGCACCGAAACCGTTTTGTAAAATTGTAGGACATTGTAATGCTTCCGAAGCAACCACTTTAATATGAGGATGCTGGGTTCTTAAGAAATCACCTCCGGCAATTGTTCCGGCAGAACCGGTTGCTGAAACATAAGCGGCAAATTTGCTGTTGTCTGTTTTTAATAAGTTAAAAACTTCTTGCAGAGCATTACCCGTAACATTGTAGTGCCATGCCGGATTTCCGAATTCATCAAATTGATTAAAAATTACGACATCTTCTCGGGTTCTTTTTAATTCCCAACATTTATCATAAATTTCTTTTACGTTGGATTCACTTCCGCGTGTTGCAATTACGGTTGATTTTGCAACATTTCTCAACCAATCGAAACGTTCTTTGCTCATTTCTTCAGGTAAAATTGCAATAGGTTCGGTTCCCATTAATCGACTGTCGAAAGCACCGCCTCTGCAATAATTACCGGTTGACGGCCAAACAGCTTTATGATATGTAGGGTCAAATTCTCCGGTAGTAATTCGAGGAGCAAGGCATCCGTAAGCTGCACCGACTTTATGGGCTCCCGTAGGGAAATATTTACCGACCATTAAAACTATTCGAGCATCGACACCTGTTAATTCTTTCGGCATTTCAATGTATGTTGGTGTTCCGAAGAGTCCTCCGTGTTCTTTTGCTTCGTTTTTCCATGTAATACGGAAAAGATTCAACGGATTGAAATCCCAAAGTCCGATATTTTTTAATTCATCTTTGATTTTTTCCGGAATAGTTTCCGGATGTTTTTGTTGTTCAAAAGTAGGTAAAATAATACCTTTTTCTTTGAAAACTTTAATTGCATTTTCTAATGCTTTTTCGTTTGTTACTTTGTCAATTGGTCTTATCATTTTGTTATAATTTTTTTAATTATATGCTAACAGCACTCTTCAATATCACACTCATTTCAGCCGCTTTTTTAAGGTCGTAATTTTCATCATCAACTCCCGTAAATTCTAATATTTTAAAACTTGCTTTGTCTAACTTTGCAATAAAATTATCAGACTGATATAAATAAAAATCATCTTTTTCGGTTAAGCAGAAATCAAAACCGCTTTCTTTGGCAAGTAAAGTTTGATTATTTTTATCGAAATAATATCCGTCTCTTTCTTTTGCAAAAGTAGTTTTATTCAAATACAAATGCGATTTTTCTTTATACGGTGCACCTGAACTCGGACAAAAAGTTTCGCAATTTGCACACTGATTACACCAATCTGCAATATGAATTATTTGAGATTTTTGCGAAACTTCAAAAATTGCATCTTCAACAATTGCTCCGTTCTCAATTTTTTGCAAGCTGTATTTAACAGGCTCAATTTCATAATGTTGCAAAGCAAGATTCGGACACAAAGTTGTACAAATATTGCATACTTCATCACAAAGTAAACAGCGTGATGCTTCTTGCATTGCTTCTTCTTTTGTTAAAACAGAAGTTACAAGATTGAAGTTTTTTCTGTCGGATAAATCGGTTTCTTTAACTTTTACAACTTCAATACGTTTTGCTTTTTTGAGCATTAACTCAGTCAAAGATTTTGAAGTTCTTCCGTTATTTTTCGGTCGAGTTTCAAAATCAATTCCTGCTTTGTTAATTATTTCTTGTGCTGTTTTTCTGCCGTCACCTACTCCGTTAATTAAAGTTGATGCACCTCTTAAAGCATCTCCGCCTATAAATACGTTTTCTAATTTTGTTTCAAATGAATCCGTTTTTGTTTCCAGCTTTTTTTTATCGGCAAAATCAATTGCCAAACTTTGCCCGATTGCCGGAACAATTGTATCACAAGTAATTTCAAATTCAGAACCTTTAATTTCGACAGGTCTTGCTCGTCCGCTTGTATCTTTTTTACCAAGCTCCATTTTTATACATTTTAATGCCGAAACTCTGCCGTTTTTTTCAATAATTTCAAGAGGCGAAACTAATTCAATAATCTCAATTCCTTCATCTAAAACATCTTTTATTTCTTTGTATTCAGCCGGCATTTGTTTAATTGTTCTGCGGTAAACAATTGTAACTTTTCCTTCGTTACCAACCAAACGATACGAAGTTCTGGCAGAATCCATTGCGGTATTTCCGCCACCGATAATAATGATATTTTTTCCTGCATCTGTTTTTTTGCCTTCTTTAACAGCAAATAAATATTTAAGAGGATTTAAAACACCTTTTGCATTTGAGCCTTTAATATTTAATACATATGCATCTTGTGCTCCGGCAGCAATATAAACAAAGTCGCTTTTTTCTTTAATATTCTGAAAAATTTCTTTATTTATTTTTTGATTGTAATAAACTTTGACGCCTGAATCTGTTATTGTATTTACATCAATTTCCAAAGATGAATCTTCTAATCTGAATTTTGGAATTGCTCCGGCAACCATTCCTCCGGCTTTTGATTTTGCTTCAAAAATTTCAACATCAAAACCGGCTTTTTTAAGGAAATATGCACATGATAAACCGGATGGTCCTGCACCAATTATTGATACTTTTTTTCCGTTGGATTTTAAGTTCCTGAAATCATCTGTAATACATGCTTCCGGATTAAGTTTTGCATTATGCATTTCTACGATAAAACGTTTTATATCCTTAATTAACAATGAATTATCGTAGTTTATTCTTGTGCATTTTGTTTGGCAAGTATGGTCGCATACCATTCCGGTTGCATTCGGAAAAGGATTTGTTTCGGAAATTACATCGTAAGCTTTTTCAAAATCGCCATTTGCTGTATGGTACATATATGAAGGAATGCCCTGATTTGTAGGGCAAGTATCTTCACAGGGTGCATAAGAACAATCAAATTGCCCCAGTTCTCTCTTTGTTTTTATACTCGGATCATGCGGGCTGTCTTTTTTATATCTTTCGGAATTTACGACTTTATCTGCATAAGAATTTAATGTTTCAAGGCTTGATTTTCCGCCAACAACTTTACAGTCTTTAATATTATCAATGTATTGTGCTAATCTGCCGTATCCTCCGGGTTTAAGCAAATCGGAACTTACCGTAACAGGAGATAAACCACATTGTAAAATATCCTTTACATTAAATGCGTCGGCACCGCCCGAAAAGGATAAATCTAACTCTCCGTTAAATTCGTTTTGAAGTTTTCGAGCAACATTTATTGAAATAGGGTGCAACACTTTTCCGCTGGCATACATCATTGTTTCTTTTTCCGGAAAAACCTCTTTGTTATTCTCTGCTTCAAGTGTATTGGTAAGTTTTAAACCGAAAAAAACATTATTTTCTTTTGCTTTTTGTGTCAGATTTTTGATAAACGAAACGGCATCCGGATATTTTACATCATGAGCAAATGCTTCATCGGGAACTGTTGTATTAAAACCTGAATTATCAATTATTTTTCTTAAATCTTCTTTCCCCAGTAATGTCGGGTTAAGTTTTATGGTTGTATGTATTTTTCTTTCAGTAATTAAATATTCTCCTATTTGTTCAATTTCTTCCGGAGGACAACCGTGCATTGTCGATAGAGTAATATTATCAGTCATTCTCGGGCTGATTTTAAGATTAACAACATTCGGATAAATATCTTTTATCTTATTGACTTTTTGCTCCAACTCTTCGGAAGCATCCAACATTTTATCAAAAAACCATTGCACATTATCTTCCATAATGCCTTTTAAGTCATATCCGGCACTCATGTTAAAAATAAAGCCGGCTTCTTCTTTGCTTCCTATATTCAGTTTATCTTTTAAGATATGAACCAATATCCAAGCATTCAAATATTCATCGAAAGATTGGTGTAATTTCAATTCTTGCGACCATTCACAATTATAACCTTCGTCCTGCATATCAATACAAGGTTTTGAAACATCCAGTTCATCAAGTGTTTGGACTGTTTTTAATTCGATATAACGAGCACCCGTTAACCAAGCAGCAACTATATTTTGCGAGAGTTGCGTATGCGGGCCTGCTGCAACACCGATGGGTGTTTCCAATAATTGATTAAAACGGTTTGAGCGAAAACTATCTTTTTCTGAGGGTAAAAAAAATAATTCTTTTTCAATCCCGAAAAGAGTATTACTTGTATCAAGCTGTTTTAAAATAATTTGCAAAAGTTGCTTAATAGGTGTAGGCGTAAATCTGTCAGTCATAATATTTTTTAAAAAAGATGCCAAAGTTAATAAAAAACTCCTACATATAAAATAGCTGCAGGAGTTTTAAAATAATTTTACACAACTATCCGAAAGTTTATTTTAAAAAAGCCTGAAAATCCCATAATTTTGAGATTTAATTACAAATTTTAAAAAAATGGGATTATTCAAGCGAATCAAAAATACAAATAAACCTTTAATTAGGGCTTGCTGATTTTCTCGGCCTTAAAAACAGCTTATTTCTGATTTTTTTATTTTATCATCACAAAAATACAAGTCAAAAATTTGGATTTGTGTTTTTGTAAAATTTAAAATCGAAAAAT
>JAKISF010000059.1 GCA_021648725.1 Bacteroidales bacterium
CAGCGGAACAAAATGGGTTGATCTTTCCATGTCTTCAGAAATATGGTCACAAACTGCAACTGATGTTTATCTCACAAATACAACAAAAAACGTCGGTGTAGGAATAACTAATCCTTCCGGAAAGTTTGTCATTAAAGCAGACGAGGCAACATTAGAAGATGATATTTTATTTGAGGTGAAAGATAAAACCGGGAAAACCATAATGGCTGTTACCTCTGTCGGCGTCAGAATGTATGTGTCAAACCCTACAAAATCAGGAAAAGGAATATCCGGGGGGTTTGCTGTCGGGAAATACGGAGCAGCAAAAGGAGTCGGAGATCTTCTTGTGGTTGATTCCAAAAGTACAAATGTATATGTTGATGACGGTGCTGCCAAAGGAGTGTCCGGCGGTTTTGCCGTAGGCAAATACGGTGCAGCTAAAGGTATGGGAGATCTTCTTGTTATTACAGACGACAGCACAAGAATATATACAGATGCGACAACAGGAGTATCTGGTGGTTTTGCCGTAGGTAAATACGGAGCCGCAAAAGATCAGCGTTTCAAGTATTTCTTTACACATTCTGACAGCACAAGAATTTACACAGATACGGGAGCAAAGGGAGTATCAGGCGGTTTTGCTGTCGGAAAATACGGTGCTGCAAAAGGTCCCGCAGATAATTATATGCACATGACAAGAAACAACTACCTGATTGGACACAGCTCCGGAAAATCTATTACAACCGGTCTTTATAATCTGTTTTGCGGATTTGAAAGCGGAATTTCCGATACATCCGGAAGAAATAATTCTTTTTTCGGTTACCGAACCGGATACAGCAACTTATCCGGCAACGACAATACTTTTTTGGGAGATTCCAGCGGGTTTGGCAATACTACAGGCTCAAGCAACTTGTTTGTAGGAAAAAACAGCGGCATAACAAATACAACAGGAGGTTTTAACACCTTTTTGGGTTACGAAAGCGGGTTTTCGAATACAACGGGTATAAATAATTCATTTCTCGGCAGTTTTTCCGGTTATACCAATACAATTGGCTGGGACAATACTTTTGTAGGCTTTAAAAGCGGAATGGCAAATATTTCCGGATATAATAATACATTTGTCGGTTCAAATACCGGAGTATCAAATACTGTAGGGTATGAGAATACATTTATCGGTCCGAACAGCGGAAACAAAAATATAGGAGGAGATTTAAATACATTTGTAGGTTCTAATTCAGGGTATAATAATACCGAGGGTAATAATAATACATTTATCGGACCCGGCAGCGGAGTTACAAATACAATCGGTGCTGACAATACTTTTATAGGAACGAAGACCGGTTTTTTAAATACAACAGGAAACAATAACTCGTTTATAGGTGCAATGAGCGGATATAATAATAAAACCGGAAATTTCAACTCTTTTTTAGGATATCAAAGCGGGTTCAATAATACAACTGCAGAATTCAATGTTTTAATAGGTTACCGAAGCGGGTATAACAATACAACCGGCGGTTACAATTCGTTTATCGGTTTTGAAAGCGGATTCACCAACACAACAGGGGTGTTTAATATTTTTTCAGGATATAAATCCGGTTATTTAAACATAAGCGGCTCCCAAAATGTTTTTATAGGCACATTAGCCGGTTATAGTAACTCTACAGCCGGATACAATGTTTTCATCGGTTCATTTGCAGGATACTCAAATACGAACGGAGGTATTACCGGAGCTGACGAAGGACAATTCAACAACTTTATAGGTTACAGAGCAGGATATTCAAATACAACGGGATATTCAAATGATTTTTTAGGATATAATGCCGGATATTCAAACATCACCGGATATTCAAATGTGTTTATCGGAAAAAATGCAGGTTCCGGCAATACAACCGGCTGGGGAAATGTTTTTTTAGGGCATGAATCCGGATATACTAATACAACCGGATTATTTAATGTTTACCTCGGGCTTAATACAGGGAGACTTAATAACGGCAATTCAAATGTTATAATCGGATTCAACGCCGGACAACAATGCACACTTGCTCACAATAATGTCTTTATAGGGAATAGTTCTGGCAATCAAAATACCACAGGATATTTTAATACTGCTGTAGGGTTGACAGTATTAAACAGAAACAAAGCAAATTACGGGTCTGTAGCATACGGTTACGGAGCAATGTATTATGCCGATGACAGAACAGTCGGCAGAGCAACCTACAACACAGCAATAGGCTACCAGTCGCTTAGGGGAAGTACAACTGCAAGCAGCAATACCGGACAATATAATACAGCATTAGGTTACCGAACGCTTTATGATAATACTTCCGGGAATTATAATACGGCAAGCGGCTATGTATCTCTCCAAAATAATACAACCGGACACAGCAATACAGGGATAGGATATTTCGCATTGGGGTACAATACAACAGGGTATCGCAATACGGCTGTCGGTTTATCTGCGTTCACTACGGGAACAGCATACTTTAATTCAACAGCTCTCGGTTATAATGCCGAACCAGGAGCATCTAACACAGTAAGACTGGGAGATGCAAATGTTACAACAATAGGCGGTTTTGCTTTTTGGACTAATGTTTCTGACGGAAGATTTAAAACAAATGTAAAAGAAAACGTTATAGGGCTTGATTTTATCATGAAATTACGACCTGTTTCTTATAATTTAGATATGGATGCCATTGCAAACTTCTATAAAACACCGGATTCTTTAAGACTTCCGAAAAGTGAAAAGTTAAAAGAAGCCGAATTGCAAACAGGATTTATAGCCCAAGAAGTTGAAAACGCTGCAAGTGAGCTCGGTTTCGATTTTCACGGTGTAGATAAACCGAAAAATAAAACATCACATTACGGATTAAGATATGCCGAGTTTGTTGTTCCCTTAGTAAAAGCCGTACAAGAACAGCAAGCAGAAATTGAACAACTGAAAGAACAAGTAAAAGAAATAGATATTCTTAAACAACAAATTCAAGAACTAAAAGAATTAATTCAGAATAAATAGTTTAGAAAAATAAAACCGGTTTATTAAAAGCAACATATTGAGACAATAAGTGCTTATTTGTTCAGATTATTTAGTACATTTGTTTAAATTAATTTGTATGTATGAAAATTCTGAGCTCTTTCGTTTTGTTATTCTTTTCAATTACCGCTTACACACAAAACAATAAGATTGATAGTTTATATAACATATTGCAAAAAACAAATAAATCAGAAGAAAAAATAGATTTGTTACTGGATATCAGTAAATTATATGCCAGGATAAACGAAGACAGTTCTTATAAATATTCAGAAAAAGCACTAACCCGCTCTCTTATATTAAAAGATACAATACGTACAGCTTTATCAAAACAACGTATAAGTAAAATTTATTCATCACAAGGAAAGTATAAGCAATCAGATATTTTGTTAAAAGACGCAGCCCGGCTTTTTAAAATTAAGCACGACAGTTTACACTATGCTTCAGTTTTATCTGATATAAGCAAAAATCAAAAAATTGAAGGAGATTATAACAATGCTTTAAAAAATTTAATAGAGGCAAGAAAAGTTTTTCAGAAACTCAACAATAAACATCTTGAAGCAAGCACTTTAAATAAAATAGGAACTTTATATAATTCATTAAAACAATATGATAAAGCAATAGAATACTATAAATACGCATTAAACATTGTAGCCGATTTAGATTATAAACCTGCAATATCTGCATTGTATATTAATATGGGAAATGTTTATTCAAATATGAGCGAATCGGAAACTGACAAAACAATACGAACAGGCTTATGTGAAAAAGCAGAGGAATATTATAAAAAAGCACTACCTATAAAAAGAGAAATAAACGATATAAAAGGAATCGGGATTTGTTTGTTAAATATAGGACTCAACAACAGCAGGCTTGAAAACTTCAAATTAGCAGAAGAATATCTTTTGCAAGCAGTTGAATATTGCAAAAAAACACAGAATCTTACAAATTTATATACAGCATATCAAAACCTTGCCGGAAACTACCTTGAAAGCAACAAGATAGGGAAAGCGTTAAAATATGCAAAACTTGTATCCGATGCATATAAAAACAATAAATTTGAATTAGGGATAAAGCTAAAATTAGAAAATCATTTTATTCTCTCTCAAATTTATAAACGCCAAAATAAAAATAAAGATGCAATATTTCATTACGAGAAGTTTACAATATTAAAAGACAGCATTTTTAATACCGAAAAAATCAAATCTGTTAACGAGCTGGAAATAAAATATCAAACAGAATTAAAAGAAAAACAAAATCAAATCTTAACAAAAGAAAACGATATTCAAAAACTTCAAATACAAAAAAGCAATACACGAATTTACATCTTGTTTTTTTCTTTGCTGTCTGCCTTTTTTGTAATAATTATAATTTTGCTTTATATTCGCCAAAGACAGTTAAAAACAAAACAAAAAACAGTATTGCTTGAACAAAAACTCCTGAGGTCTCAAATGAATCCTCATTTTATTTTTAATTCACTAACAGCAATTCAATCATATATATTAAAAAGCAAACCCGGCGAAGGTGCAAAATTTTTATCAAAATTTGCTGCATTAATCCGTATTGTATTAGAACATTCAAGACTGGAATATGTTTCTGTTGGAAAAGAAATTGAGTCGTTAAAATATTATTTAGATTTGCAAAAGTTAAGATATGAAGATTACTTTCAATATGAAATAATTAAAGATGAAAACATTCAGCAGGACAACTGTTTTATTCCGCCTATGTTAGCACAACCGTTTATAGAAAATGCTATTGAGCACGGTATTGCTCCGTCACAAAAAAAAGGAATTATTAAAGTGTCTTTTATGAACAGAATTGATAATATGATTGAGTTTAAAGTTGACGATAACGGTGTCGGAATTTCTGATATCAAAAAAAACCGGAATAACGAGTCACATCATTCTCTTGCAACACAAATCACAAAAGAAAGACTGCAATTATTAAATAAAAATCACAAAAAAAAGATATTGTTGGAAGTTAAAGAAAAAACAAATAAAAACAATGAAACAGAAGGAGTTTTAACAACATTTTTAATACCGTATATAACCAATAACTAAAATGTTAAAAGCCGTAATAATAGATGATGAAAAAAAAGCACGAGAGGCAATAAAACTTGCTGTTGAGATTTATTGTGAAAAAACTGAAATAATAGGAGAGGCAAGCAGTGTTCAGTCAGGTTATGATTTAATAAAAAGCACATCTCCCGATTTAATTTTCTTGGACATTAAAATGCAGGACGGTTCCGGTTTCGATTTGTTAAAGAAATTTCCGGAACCCGAATTTATTCCCATTTTTGTAACAGCTTATAATCATTATGCAATAAAAGCATTTAAATACAGTGCAATTGACTATCTTGTAAAACCTATTGACTCGGATGAACTTATTAATGCTGTAGGAAAAGCCGAAAAATTTAACGAAAAAAAAGACATTATTGCCAAAATAGAAGCATTAAATACAAATATTACAAATAAACTCTCTGAGCCAAAAAAATTAGTGCTAAAAACAGAACATAATATTTACATAGTAAATGTTTGTGATATAATACATTGTGAAAGTGACGGAAACTATACTAGTGTTTTTGTAAAGAATGAAAAAAAAATCGTTGTTTCAAAAATTATAAAAGAATTCGAAGAATTACTTAAGCAAAATAATTTTTTACGAATTCATCAGTCTCACCTTATTAACTTAAACCACTTATCAAGTTATGACAAATATACTTCCCGTGTAACAATGGATGACAATATAAAACTGCCGGTTTCTGTCAGAAAAAAAAATCTTTTAATTGATTTGCTCAACAAATTATAAGCAATTAAAGATTTTTCTTTTTCGAATTTTTTCCGGTTGATTACGAATATTTATCTATCCTCAACGAATATACATCTTTTGAAACTTTAGTAAATAATTATAATATTTTTGGATAAAAGCACATTAACAATTTATTCAAAACACATGAAAAATCTTACTTCAAAATCAATTCTTACACTTATTTTAATTCTTATTATTTTTCCTGTTTTTTCTCAAGGCGTAAAAATATCAACAACCGGGGGCAACCCTGATGGTTCAGCAATATTGGAAATTGAGTCAACAAATAGAGGATTGCTTATTCCGCGAATGACAACAGCACAACGCACAAGCATAGTAACACCGGCTCAAGGTTTATTGGTTTTTGACAGCTCTTTAGGAAGTTTTTTTATTTACGGAAAAAACTACGAAGGTAAAACAGGCTGGATTGATTTATCATCCGATGCAGGTTTATGGACAAAAAATGCAAGTTCTGTTTATTTAACAAATTCAACTTACAATATCGGGGTGGGCACAGATTCTCCTACCGGAAAGTTTGTTGTTCAAGCAAATAATGAATTGACAGAAACCGACATACTGTTTGAGGTAAAAGACAAATTCGGAAAAACAATATTTGAAGTTACTTCTGCCGGTGTAAAAG
>JAKISF010000060.1 GCA_021648725.1 Bacteroidales bacterium
AAATTGTTTACAACACCCGGGAGCCTGTCAGACCTAATCGGAAAAACATTCGAAAACATCGGCAAAAGAAACCTTATTCTATGAATTACAAAAGGTTATGACAGATTATTAACTAAACGACATTGAATATTGATTTATAAAACACTGAGTCCACTCCGAACAGTGTCGGCATGAACAATTTAGTAAATATTTGACAAATTGCAAGCTTATAATCAATTTGTTAACGAATTCACACTGTCACTAAAAAAATAATTCTCGAAAACAGGAATTCCAATTTATCCAAATCCGACAAGCGGAATATTTACAATAAACCTGACAGCGTCTGCAAGACCTGTCAGCGTTTCAATTAATACAAAAAAGCCAAGCAGAAATGTTTGGCTTTTTTATTAACTAAAATCCGCATATCATCGTATCATTAAGTTAATAAACAAAGAAATGCAAATCAGTTTCACATAAATTAAAAAAAGTGGTGCGATGATTGTCAATATTTTAATTATAGACTTGTGTATTCAAAGTATTAAAATAATTTATTATCTTTAAAATTGTTTGAAAAAAGTTTTTTAGACTAAAACTCATAGCTGTATGAAATTGAAAAACCGGGATAAGAACAACTTTGGGTCCTGCATATTTGAATATTTCGGATGAATTATGTAAAGACAGCATTCAAGGAATTGTTGCCGATGATAAAACAAAAACAGATTATTATAAGATTATTCAACAATTCTATAAACGAAACAGTACTCAAATATAGCTTGAAAAGAATTAAGTTAATCTTATTTTATTTATGAAAAATTATTAACAAATTTGTTGTCAGAAATATTAACAGACAACAAATGGAAATCTTAAAAGTAACATCACCTTTCGATAATAGCCTAATTAAAGAAATTCCTTTGGCAAGCAAAGAAAATGTTGAAAAAGCTCTTGCAAAAGCCGATGAATTATTCAAAAATCAATCAACTTGGTTGCCTGCACATGAGCGAATTGCAATTTTGGAACGCACAGCCGAAATAATGAAAACCAAAGTTGAAGAGTTAACCCAAATAGCTGCACAAGAAGGCGGTAAGCCCTACACCGACAGCAAAGTTGAAGTTCTGCGAGCAATCAACGGAGTTAAACTTGCAGCAGAGCATATCGGACAAATAAAAGGTGAGCAAATTCCTATGGGACTTACAAAAGCATCCGAAAACAGAATTGCTTTTACAATGCGAGAACCTATCGGTGTGGTTGTTTCTGTCAGTGCATTTAACCATCCCTTAAACTTAACTGTACATCAAACAGTTACGGCAATTGCAGCGGGATGTCCGGTAATTATTAAACCGGCATCAACAACGCCTCTGTCTTGTCTTAACTTTGCGGAAATTTTAAAAGATGCCGGTTTGCCCGAAGGTTGGTGTCAAGTTACGATTTGCAAAAATGATGTTGCCGAAAAGTTAGTAACTGACGAAAGAGTAAATTATTTTTCGTTTATCGGTTCGGCAAAAGTCGGTTGGTATTTACGTTCTAAACTTTCACCCGGAACTCGTTGTGCGTTGGAACACGGAGGTTCTGCTCCGGTTATTGTAGAAAAAGATGCTGATTTTACTGAAATGTTACCCTCACTTTTAAAAGGCAGTTTCTATCATGCCGGTCAAGTTTGTGTTTCCGTTCAACGTGTTTTTGTTCACGAAAGTATTTGTGATAAATTCTCAAAACAATTTGCTGATATGGCAAGCAAATTAATTGTGGGCAACCAAACGGATGAAAAAACAGAAGTCGGTCCGTTAATCTCTACTTTTGAAGTTGACAGAGTTGAGCAATGGGTAAATGAAGCTGTTGAAGGCGGAGGAGAATTATTGTGTGGGGGAAAACGAATTTCAGATACTTGTTATGAACCTACGGTTCTTTTAAATCCGCCGGCAAATGCAAAAGTATCTACATTGGAAATTTTCGGTCCTGTTGTTTGCGTATATTCTTATTCAAACAGAGAAAAAGCCATTGAAATTGCAAACAGTTTAGACGTTCATTTTCAGGCATCTGTATTTACAAAAAATATCGACATTGCATTGGATACAGTTAAAAAATTAAACGCAACAGCCGTTATGGTAAACGACCATACAGCATTCCGAGTTGATTGGATGCCTTTCGGCGGAAGAGACAGTTCCGGAATAGGCATGGGCGGAATACCTTACACAATCCATGAAATGACAAGGGAAAAGCTGATGGTTATTAAGAGTGAGGTTTTGTAAAAGTGTAATTATTGTGATTTTATAAAATTGAATTAGGCACTTAAGTAATATAGAATGAGAAATTGTATAGAACCTAAATTTCATCTAATTTGTTGCGATTTCAAGGGTTCTAAATATGATTGAATCAGATTTATTTCACGCAAAGAACGCAGAGATTACGCAAAGCACCGCAAAGGAAAAATAAGAACTATTGATAAGCAATAAATTACAAGTATTATCTAAATGCCTAATTCAATTATAAAATCTTTAATTCTTTTTTGTAAATCATAAATTTTATCCGGATTATATACCTTATCATGAATAATTATATTGTTATTTATAATTGTTAATCGAGGATTAAATATATCAAATTTATGAAAAGGAAGATAATATTCTGTTTCATCATAAAATACTAATGTATTATCAGGTAACAAATTTCTTTTTTTTAATTCCGGTAAAATATTATTTTTATTTTTTCCTGAAATCAACAAATAAATATTTTTATTAAAAAGAGTATCTTTATTTACAGAAAAAAAATATAAAGTTTTTTTGACACAAGACGGACAACTATATGAGTATGGAATAATTACAACTGCGTACTTTTCGGTTTCCTTTTTGTTAAATTGGTTAAGAAAACTCAAATAATTTTTTGTTGCATTTTTCTTTATCTTCTGATGTTCAAACCTTTCTAATAAATCTTGCTTAGTGCCTTTTTTTATTTTTACATCATAAACAGAAAAAATTATATATCCTTTTTGTTTTGCGGTTAAATTTACAAATTTATTGTAAACCTATTTTAGGACAACTTGGCAAATCTTCAAAGCCACCAAAGAGGGGAAGTTTCTTGGGCAATCTGATTTCGGGCATCTTTGTCAAACTGAATTAGTATGTGAAGCCGGTTTTTGTCAAGCTAATAAAAATAGATTTGGAGGAAATGACAGGGTAGGGATTGAGTTTTAAATGTAAAATCATAAATATAATTGTGAAATAAATATAAAAAATCGCAAATACATTTGTGATTTTTTATACATTTGCATAAAATTTATGAAGAAATGGAACGTTTAAGACGATTATCACTAAAAGCAGCACAAAGAACTTCAACAGATTTTCAACGATTTTTATTTAATCGAATAAATTGGGACAGGCAATTAATCGGTATTACAGGAGCAAGAGGAAGCGGTAAAACCATAATGCTTTTACAATATTTAAAGCAGTTATCAAAAACCGAAGATGCATTATATGTAAGTTTAGATGATGTATATTTCGCCGATACCGAATTAGTTTATTTTGCAGAAGATTTTGTAAAATACGGAGGCACATATTTATTGTTGGACGAAGTACATAAATATCCCAACTGGTCGCAGGGAATAAAAAATATTTACGATAATTTACCCGAATTAAAAGTCGTATTTACAAGTTCGTCTGCACTTGAAATTCATAAAGGAACACACGATTTAAGCAGAAGGGCAATAATGTATAATATGCCGGGTTTATCGTTCAGAGAATTTCTGAAATTAAAGCATCAAATTGAACTTCCGGAATTTACATTAGAACAAATATTAAATAATTCTGATAAACTTGTAAATATTGTTTTAGAAAAAATTAAACCTTTACCCTATTTTAACGAATACATTAAAGAAGGATATTACCCCTATTTTTTAAATACGGAAACAGATTACCCGAAACAACTGCTGACCTCTTTGAATTTAGTTATAGAAAGTGATTTGCCGGCTATTTTTAATATTGATTTTTCATCAATTATAAAGTTGAAACGTTTGCTTAATGTTATCTCTCGAATAGTTCCTTTTAAACCTAATATCGAAAAATTAGCAAGGCAAACCAATACATCAAGAGAAACATTATTAAAATATTTGTATTATTTAGATAAAGCACAAATTATTCAATGGTTAGGTTCAGATGCAACAGGAATAAATTATATGAATAAGCCCGATAAAATATTTTTAGGAAACACAAATATTTCTTATGCCTTGTCGGGAGATAAATCCGACAAAGGTAATTTAAGAGAAACTTTTTTTCTTAATCAATTATCTGTTAATCATATTGTAACATACCCGAAAGAAGGGGATTTTTTAGTTGATGAAAAATATCTTTTTGAAATCGGCGGAAAAAATAAAAATAATAAGCAAATAAAAGATATTAAAAATGCTTTTATTGTGGCAGATGATATTGAGTACGGTTTTAAAAACAAAATACCTCTCTGGCTATTCGGATTTATGTATTGAAAACTTATAGATTAAGCCTATTTATAAAAAAGATCAGTTTAAGATTTAATTTTATAAAACTGTTAAGTACTTTATTTGGAAATATGCTGCTTAATCCTTAATTTTGGTCTAAGAATATATATGTTCAAAGTATGAAAAACAAACGAATTGAGAATATTATAAATGAACTAGTTGACCAATATACTTATGCGGACACAAGTGAAAGACCTTGGATAATTGGTTTTAGCGGAGGTAAAGATTCTACAGTTTTACTAACTTTGGTTTGGAGAGCATTAGAAAAAATTCGTAAAGAAATGCCATATCCTTTTCAATTGAAAAGGCAGGTTTATGTTGTTTGTAATGATACAATGGTCGAGAACCCAATAATAACAGAATATGTTGATGATGTTCTAACAAAAATTGAACAAGCTGCCAGAGAACAAAATTTGCCTATTTTTATACAAAAAACAATTCCCAAAATAGAAGCTACTTTTTGGGTTAATGTTCTTGGAAAAGGATACCCTGTTCCAAATAATTCATTCCGTTGGTGTACTGATAAGTTAAAAATTAGACCCACTTCGTCATTTATAACTGAACAAATAAATGAAAAAGGGGAAGCAATAGTTCTTATCGGAGTAAGAAGTGCAGAAAGCAGCTCAAGAGGACGGTCAATAAGAAAACATGAGATAAAAGGGAAACGCTTGTCAAAACATCCGAATCATCATAACACATTAGTTTATTCACCTATTAAAGAATTAATGTTGGAAGAAATTTGGTATATAATTAATGCTTTACCTTCACCTTGGGGATATGATAATTCAAAATTATTCAAAATATATGCAAACGCAAGTGCAGATGATTATGAATGTCCTACTGTTGTTACAGACAAAAATCATTCATCTTGTGGACAAAGTCGTTTTGGTTGTTGGACTTGTACAGTAGTAAAAGAAGATAAATCAATGACTGCTTTAATTAAAAATGGTGAAAATTGGCTTGCACCACTTTTGAAATACAGAGATAGTTTGGTTGTAGAACGAAATGTTTCTGAAAACAGAATGGCGACTAGGCGAAACGGTCAAGCCGCAGTTACAGAAGACGGTCATAAACAAGGTAATTATGCACCAGAATATCGAGCAAAAAAATTACGTGAATTATTGGAATTACAAAAAGGAATTCAAAAAACAAATCCATTAGTTGAGTTGATAACAAATCAAGAACTAATAGCCATTCAAGTGTATTGGTATAGAGATGGTATTTTTGATTTTAAGGTTGGTGAAATATATGCAAAGATTTTTGGGCGTGAAATAGAAACAGAAAATTCTAATATAGAAAGTACAATAGAGAAACAATTGCTCAAAAATGTTTGTCAACAAGAGCCTAATTCTACTTTACTAAGTTAAAATTTCCTGTTTTTCAGCTTGTTTCCTGTAATTTAGGTCAATATCGTATTTTCTTTTCTTGTGTCTTTTTTCCATTTGTTCAAGTCTAATTTCGACATCTTTTTT
>JAKISF010000061.1 GCA_021648725.1 Bacteroidales bacterium
CGGACATATGAAGGGACATTTAAATATCAATCTGGGTTTAGCATACAAACACAGGAAACAATACCTTATGTGGTATTTATACTTTAAAAACAAAGAAAAAGGTTTTTAAAGCTATAAAACTTACCGGGAATAAAAAGAAAAAGGACTTCTTTTAAAAGTCCTTAATATTACCGTATAAGATTAATCCTATCGCTGATAAGTTGCTCCTCAGCAGAGCTTATGTCCTTTTCGGATTAATGGTCATAATTTATAAAACACTTTTCACAAAACCACCAACTATTTTTGACCACATTACCGTAAAAAAGGACGTATAAACTTCAACCAAATTCACTCTTAATGATAACATAGTATCTCGCAGTAAAACAAACAGTTCTGATAGCAAGCGAATACTTGAAAAACATTACAAGCTCAAAACTTGTATGTTATCAAGCAAATGACCATAGCATTTAGGCTATTCTCCGACCAAAACAAAAGCACCCCAATAAAAAGGGTATTTATATTTTTCTTTTATTTCTAATTGTGCTTTTCTGAAAGCACTGTGTTTGTCTCCTGATTGCAACCAGTATTTATAAAATGCAGACATCAAGTCTTGTGTTCCTTCATCACTTACCTCCCAGAGGCTTGTTATTATTGAAGATGCTCCTGCAATTTGAAATGACCGCTGCAAACCGTAAACGCCCTCACCGTTTTTAATTTCCCCCAAACCGGTTTGACAAGCACTTAATATTACAACTTCGGTATTATCTAAATTCAGAACCATTGCTTCAAAGGCATTTAAAATACCGTCATCAGAATCTTTGTTCTCTTTTGTATTCATCTCGTTAACGGTTCGGTCTGCTCCGGCAAAAAGCAAACCCGAACGTAAGAGCGGATTTTCATAGGCTTTCATGGGCTCAACCCCGAAAGCACGAGTCCCCTCTGACGGATCCGTTTTGTTTTCCAAAAAATAGCCGTGTGTTGCGATATGTAAAATTTGCGGACTTTTTACTTTTTTGAGACTTTCTTCTGTTGCATCTTTTCCCAAAACCAAATTTACGTTATAATTCTTTGCCTTTAAAACTGACTGAATTGTCTGCACTTCTTTTTTTGTTCCCGGAAGCGGAGATAATCGAGCTAAACTATCCGGCAAATCCAATTGATAATCCGGATAACCTAATAAATAGGCAGTCATAGTTGGTTTTTTACTTTTATTAAATAAAAGAAGGTCTTTTGTATTGCTTACAAAACGTATATCTTTCACATCTAAAATGTGTCTTCCGGAAGGCAGTTGAATTGTGTTAATATTAACCTGATTGTAAATACCGTCAATTGATGTGTATATTTTTTTATCATCGGTTGTCAACAAACCTGCAATTTCTTTCCAATAATAATTATAAAACGGCTCCATGCTTTTACCGGAATGAATGGTTGCTTGGTATTCATCAGACCAATCCGACTCCATGTTATCACCGTCTTCCATAAATACCATTTGAGGACTTTTACCGTTATTTCTTAATACGAGTGCTATATAATGAATTTGAGATTTAGGATATAAATAGCTGAAGCTGTTGATGCGAACAATCTCAACGGCAGCATCTCCTGCATTTAAATTTGCAGCAATATCTTTATAGCTTACCGATTTTAACTCGTTTGCTTCTTTGAAATCTTCTGATGATATTGTAAGTTTCTTCTCAAGATTTTTAACAACGGTTTCAAGAGAGTCAATATTTATGCTTTCTTCCTTTAATTCTTCTTTAGAATATGAATACAGTTTACCCAGCCAGTTTTTTGTGTCTTGCCAATTGTTATAATTTGCAATTAAAGTTGCGTTTCCGCTGTTTAAAATTCTGGTTTTTACTTTTCGTGAGGAATTTAGAAGCAATGCTTTTGTTGCTATTCTGAAATTATAAACATCTTCGGTAATTTCCGGAACATCTTTTTGTGCATCAACGGCAAAATTATAAAAGCGAATAAACTTAGGTTGAATTTTTTCCCAGAATTTTGTTTTTTCATATTCATTCATAGCAGGAAAAAAAGTGTTAATTTGATAAATGTACTCATTTAATGTTTTCCTGTATATTTCGGCAGCAGTTTTGTAATCTTCTTTCTGCCAATATAATACGGCGATGTTTTCATAAGTCATTGCAATACTCGGATGATGTTCTCCCAGTGTTTTTTGTTGAATGTTCAAGGCTTTTGTCAATAAGGGTTCGGCTTCTGTCAGTCGGTTTTGTGATTGGTAAAACAAGCCTAATTCATATATTGCTTTTGCATAAGAAGGGTGTTCTTGACCGAACTGTTTATCATAAATTGCAACCGCTTCATTTAATAAACTTTCAACTTGCCCGAACCGTCTCATTTGTTGATATAGTGAAGCTGTATTTCTTAATAAAACGGCATAATCAGGATGTGATTTTCCGACTTTTCGTTTCATAATTTTCAAGGCATCTAAATATATTTCTTCTGCTTCATCATAGCGTTTTGTTAATTGGTACAGTAAGGCTAAGTTTACTTTAAGGCGAACATATGTAGAAGACTTTTCTTTTATTTCTTTTCCTGCAATATTAATTGACGATTTCATCAACTTCTCGGCATCTTTATATTTGCCGGTCATTTGGTATATCATTGCCCTGTTATTTTGTACTATTGCGAACTTAACCGACTTGTTTTCTCCTGTTTCTCGTAAATAATTTTCTGCTTTAATAATATATTCTTCCGCCTTTGTATACAGCCCCATATCTTTATACAAAACAGCAATGTTATTTAAAGATGCGGCATATCCTGTTTTATTTTCAGTATTTTCTCTTTTTTCAAGGGCTTTCAGGGTATATTCTTCTGCTAACGAATATCGTCCGGTTGTATGATACAATAGTCCTAAGTTGCTGAGTGTGAGACTTGAAAAGGTTGAGTCTGTAAGGCGCTCTTTTTCATAAATTTTATTTGCTTTTAAGAATGATTTTTCAGACATTTTGTAACTGCTCGAAACATATAATATTTCTCCGGTATAATTAAGATTCTGGGCTTTTATTTTCGGGGGAACATTTGTAACATTTTTTGGGTCTGCTAAATAATATGCAAAACCTTTTGCTTGTTTTAATCCGCCTTTTGCTTCATAAGGAGTTGTGTTATCTCCGAATGAAATAGCATAATTAAAATCTGTGACATCATAACTCTGAGAAAAATTCGTGACAGTTTCTTTCCATTGTGCTTTAAATTTTTTTCCGATATATTTCTCTGTTCTGCTCCAATACTTTGATGCTGCAGGGTCAAGGAAGTCCGGGATGTCAATTTTAACCCTGTCTTTTAATTTATCGGTTTTAATATTGTCTTTTACCAGTTTTTTCCAATCTTGTGCATAATTGTTTTGTAAGAAAAAGAAAAAAAATATTATTCCTAAAAACTTTATTGTTTTTTTCATTATGTTTAATATTATGTTAAAGAGTTATTTTACGTTAAAACGATAAAATTACGACTTTTTATGTATTAATTAAAATAAAAAAGCCGGGCAGAACGCCCGGCCAAACTCTAACCTAAATATAGTCATATTAAACGACTATATTATTGGTGAGATTTAAGTATTATTTTTCCTTCTGTTGACTAATGTAAATATTAACGTAAAAATATGTAAATTGTTATTTCGCAAATATAAAATAATATTTTAATTCAGCATTAGTAATCAACAATTTATTAAAACATTTTTAATAAATAAACCGATACTTATACTTTTGACAAGGCTTGTTCTAAGTCTTCAATAATATCTTCTACATTTTCAATTCCGACAGAGAATCGAACTAAGCCGTCAGCAATACCCGCAGCTTCTCTTGCTTCTTTTGACATTCCGGCATGTGTCATTGATGCAGGGTGTTGGATTAATGATTCTACTCCGCCTAAAGAAACCGCTAATAAAGATAAACAAACATTGTCCATCAATATTCTGCCGGCATCTAAACCGCCTTTCAGCCCAAAGCTGATCATTGAACTGAATCCGCTCATTTGTTTTTTTGCTAATTCATGTTGCGGATGAGATTTTAACCCGGGATAAAGTATCCATTCTACCTTTAGGTGGTTTTCTAAATATTGAGCAACTTTCATTGCATTTTCTTCTGCCCTTTCCATACGAATACTCAGGGTCTTAAGTCCTCTGTGGGTTAAGAATGCTTGATGAGGGTCCATATTTCCGCCCAAATAAACCATTAAACTGCGGATTTTTTTGTGCAGTTCTTCTTTTTTCGCAATAATAACACCTCCAACAATGTCAGCATGGCCGTTAATATATTTTGTAACAGAATGGAGAACAACATCGCAACCTAAATCCAAAGGTTTTTGTAAATAAGGGCTTGAAAAAGTGTTGTCAACAACAACCGTAATATTATGTTTATGTGCAATTTTTGAAGCTTCAGCTATATCTGTTAATTGCATTGTCGGATTCGTCGGAGTTTCAATGTATAAAACTGTTGTATTGTCCTGAACAGCACTTTCAATTTGTGATAAATCAGAGGTATCAATAAAAGTCATCTCAACTCCGAAACGAGAAAAATCCCGTTCTAAAATCCCCCTGGAAGGCCCATAAACAGAGTCCGAACATATAATATGTTTCCCTGCACCCAACAAAGCCATATATACAGAACTTACAGCTGCCATTCCGGAGCTTGTCGCAATTCCGCCGAAACCGTTTTCCAGTTCAGCCATTGCATCTTCAAAAGCTTTGATTGTAGGGTTTCCTATTCTGGTGTAAATAAATCCGTCTGACTTTCCTGCAAAACAATCTGCCCCGTGTTGTGCGTTTTTAAATGCAAATGTTGAAGTTTGATAAATTGGCGTAACAGCACTGCCGAACTGATCTTCATATGCTCCCGCATGTACCAACTTAGTGTTAAACCCTTTATTTTTTGTATTCATTTTCTATACTTTTTAAATTTGTTTACACTTTGATTATAACGTCTTAAATTTCTTGCTGAATAAATATTACATCTGTTATCCGAAAATATTTTTTTTAGAAATTGTTGCTACAAAATCTTTCAAATAATATGGTTCAAAATAAGCAACATCTTCAAATTTATTCTCATTAAATGCTTTTTCGGAAAAAGAAATCATATAGTCAGCCGAAGGGTGTAAGTCATCAACAAATGTCGCATTTTTATGTTTAATCATATTTTTACATTTTGCTGCACCATCACCGAAAAAAAATATTTTTTGATTTTCTAACTTTTTAAAAAAGGACTGTTTATCAATAATTTCTGCTTTAATTTTACTAACAGCATTCAAATTGTTGTCAAACAACTGTGTATATACTTCCATTCTTCGGGCATCAATCATGGGAGCAAAAAATACACTTTCTTCGGGTTTTAATAATTGTTTTGCACCCCAAGCCATGCTTTGCAATGTGCTGACAGACAGTAAATTTTTTGTTGCCCCGTAAACAATGCCTTTTGCTGCCGAAACACCTATTCTTAAACCTGTATATGACCCCGGACCCTTACTTACAGAAACGGCATCAATATCATTAATTATTAAGTTTGCAGATTTTAAAATATCTTCAATAAAAACAGTAAGCATTTTAGAATGTGCATTTTTTTCTTTTGTCTCTTTTTCGATAATTTTTTTGCCGTCTTCTGCAATATTCACAGAACAAACAGATGTAGAGGTTTCTATATTTAAAATTAATGCCATACTATGAATAAAAGTTCACAAAAATAGAAAGAATAAACGAATTCAAATGAATAAAATATGAAATTTTCAGGGCAAACTCATACTTTTTTAATTGAAAACACTTTCAAAAATTGTCTTTTTTCTTATTAATTATTTGCATATTAGCCTGTTAGATAAACAGTTAAAAGGTATGAAAAAAGATAATAAACTA
>JAKISF010000062.1 GCA_021648725.1 Bacteroidales bacterium
TACCCGATTTATTTTTCTTTTTTCTCAAAAACATGTACAAATATAGCACGGGACACCCATTTCACAAAACTACCCCTTATAAATAAAGATTTACAAAGCTTTTTTTAGCAAAGTGCGAAAAACAGGAGTTTTTACATTTATATCTTTGTTTATTTTGTTGCTTTCCCCACTTTATTGTATCAAGACTTTTGCAAGCCCAACAACGCTTTTTTTTGAACTTTTCATAAAACAAAAAAAGTTTATTGAAACTGATTTCAACAAACTTTCTTCTTTCTCATTGTTTACATAGTGTACAGAACTCTTTACCAACTATTTTTGACCATTAAACCTTTTTTACACAAAGGGAATAAAAACAATGTTTCGATAATAAGTTTTTAACTTAAAACAAAAAATTAAATTAACTTATCAATAATCATTTCTGCGGTTGCCTGAATAGCGGGAACAGCAACAGAGTTCCCTAGTTGCTTATATGCTTGTGTGTCTGAAACTTTCAAAATAAAATTGTCGGGAAAGCCTTGTAATCTCGCCCATTCTCGTGGTGTTAACACTCGAATATATTCCTTATTTAATCCGCCTTTTTTTGCCGTAACTGTTTTAAAATCTGTCAGCCTGCAATCTGTAAACAAATTTCTTTCTCGTCCCATTCCGCCGACAACAATTGCGTTTGCACATTGGTTTTCTTTTATCATTTCATACCCGAAACCATTCCCTTTGGCTTTATTTCTTTTCCTGTGTTTTTTTAAAGTATTAAGGTAAGATACTGACAAATAATATTTTGAAGAAACTGCTTTTTTCTCTTTAACATCCCCGAATACAATTTTCTTTTTCAACGGTTTCGGGCATTCAAACTCCGAAATCTTTAAATCTTTCCTGAAGCCGATAATGAAAATTCGTTCTCTGTTTTGCGGAACTCCGAAATCTTTTGCATTTATAATTTGGGGTTCGGGAACAAAATAGTTTAAGTCTTCTCGTAAAACTTTTAAAATTATTTTAAGCGTATTTCCTTTGTCATGATTTCTTAAACCTTTCACATTTTCCAAAAAAAATGCCTTGGGGTGTTTTTCTTTAATAACTCTTGTAATGTCAAAAAATAAAGTTCCCCTTGTTTCGTCGGCAAAACCTTTACGTTTTCCGGCAATAGAAAATGCTTGGCAAGGAAAACCGGCACACAAAATATCATGTTCGGGAATGTCTTTTTCATTTATTTTTGTAATGTCGCCGAAAGGAACTTCTCCGAAATTATATTCATAGGTTTTTTTGGCATATTTATCAATTTCAGAAGAAAAAACACATTTTCCTCCGAGGTTTTGCATTGCAATTCTGAAACCGCCAACACCCGCAAACAAATCAATAAAAGTAAATTCCGGTTCTTTCGACTCCGGAAAGGGTATGTCAAATTTTAATTGGGTTTTTTCATATTTTGCAATAGGTTCTTCAAATTTATTTTTAATAAACCTTTTTGCTTGTGTTTTATAATAGCTTGATATTTTATTGTTGTTTTTATTGTGAAGATAGTGGGTAAAATATGCCGAACCTTCGCTTGTCTCTTTTAATGGATCTATTTTTAGTTGCTCTTTTATTTCACTGTATTTTGTCATCTTATTTTTAAAGTTTAATTAGTGTTTAATGCATTGATATAATCTTTTTCTGAAAATTAATCCTAAAATTTTTCCTTTTTATTTACAATACAGGATTTTCCGGCAAGCCAACCCGTTGAAAACGCAATTTGAAAATTATATCCTCCGGTTTCAGCATCCAAATCTATTATTTCTCCGGCAAAATACAAATTATCAATAATTTTAGACATCATTGTTCTGCTGTCAATTTCGTTTGTGTCAATTCCGCCTGCGGTAACTATTGCTTCTTTAAAACCTCTGTGCCCGCTTACTTTAAACCTTAAATCTTTTAGTAAAACTCGTATTTTTTTCCGTTCTTTCCCTGATATTTGGTTACATTCTTTGTAAGGGTCAATCTTTGTAAGTTCTAAAACAACCGGAATGAGTTTTGAGGGTAATAAATTCTTTAAAATATTTCGAATTTGTTTTTTTCCGCTTTCATTAAGCTCTCTTTGAAGTCTGTTATCTAATTTTTGCTCATCAAGTGCCGGTTTTAAATCAATTGAAATTTCAACATTATTTTTTTTATCAAAACTATCTGTTGCAATTTTGCTGAGAGTCAGAATAACAGGTCCTGTTAACCCGTAATGTGCAAACATCATTTCTCCGAATTCAGATCGTATTTTTTTATTATTTACCCATATACTTACATTCGAGTTCTTTAAACTTAAACCTTGTAACTTCTCAGCAATATCTCCCTCTGTTTTTAAAGGAACTAAAGCCGGTCTTAATTCTGTAATTTTATGTCCCAGTGTTTTAGCAAAAACAAAACCGTCTCCTGTGGAACCTGTTGCAGGATAGGATTTTCCGCCTGTACAAAGGATTACATTTTCGGTTTCAATTATTTCGAGTTTTCCGCGGATGCTTGCTTTTACTGCCCGAATTTTATTATTTTCGACAATTATATCTTCTACTTTTGCATTTTTCTTAATATCTATTCCTTTTTCTCTTACAATTTGCAAAAGAGAATTAACAACGTCTGCAGCCTTATCGCTTTCAGGAAAAACTCTTCCGCCTCTTTCCGTTTTTGTTTTAAGTCCTTTTTCTTCAAGCATATTTAAAATGTCTTTTGAGAAAAAAGTTGAAAAAGCATGTTTCAAAAATTTCGGTTTCGGATAAATTTTCTTGAAAAAATCTGATTGATACGCAGTATTTGTAATATTGCATCTTCCTTTTCCGGAAATTAGCATTTTTCTTGCTTCTTTACTCATCTTTTCCAGAAGCAAAACAGAAGCCCCTTGTTCACAGGCACTTATTGATGCTAAAATTCCGGATGCCCCTGCTCCGATTATTATTACATTGTATTTTTTCAATTTTTGCTTAAATTTAATTAATAATTCGTATTCTAAGCATTTCTGATTTTACTAAAAAACGCACTAATTAATTCCGAGCATTCAAATTCCAAAACGCCCCCGGTTATTTCTGTTTTAGGATGAATAATTCGTTCGCAAAATTTTTGATACCCCTTTTTTTCATCACTTGCTCCGTAAACAATTCTGCCTATCTGCGACCAATAAGTTGCTCCGGCACACATCGCACAAGGCTCTGCCGTCACATAAAGAGTACATTCTTTTAAATATTTCCCTCCCAGCCTATTTGCAGCTGCCGTAATTACCTGCATTTCTGCGTGTGCCGTTGCGTCATTTAATGTTTCACTTAAATTATGAGCCCCTGCAATAACTCTATTTTTAAAAACGACAATTGCTCCTACCGGAATTTCATTTTTTTCAAAAGCAAGTCTTGCCTGCATTAATGCTCGTTTCATAAAATATTTATCAGTAAAAATGTCCTGCATAATTTTAATATGTCGAAAACAGAAATATAATTTAGAATTTAATTAATTGTAAAGTTATATATTTGCCGAAAATTATCAAATAAAAAATTTTATGTACAGAACACATAATTGCGGAGAATTAAGACACAACGATATAAATGCAGAGGTTACGCTTAGCGGGTGGATACAAAAAATAAGAGATTTGGGAGCAATGACGTTCATTGATTTACGAGACAGATATGGAATCACACAACTTTTTTTCAATAAAGACCGCAACCCGGAACTTCATTCAAAAGTTGAAAATTTGGGAAGAGAATTTGTAATCCAAATTAAAGGAAAGGTTACAGAAAGAAGCAGTAAAAACCCCGGAATATCTACCGGAGATATTGAAATTACGGTCAGTGATTTAAAGATTTTAAGCAAATCCGAACTCCCTCCTTTTACAATTGAAAACGAAACAGACGGAGGTGAAGAAATTCGGCTGAAATACAGATATTTAGATTTGAGAAGAAGAAAAGTTCAAAAAGGAATTATCCTGAGAAATAATATGGCTCAGGAAATAAGAAAATATCTTATAAAACAGGATTTTTTAGAAATAGAAACCCCTTTTTTAATAAAGTCAACACCTGAAGGAGCAAGAGATTTTGTTGTTCCTTCTCGAATGAACGAAGGTAAATTTTATGCTCTCCCCCAGTCTCCGCAAGTGTTTAAGCAGCTGCTAATGATTGCAGGTTATGATAAATATTTCCAACTTACAAAATGTTTTAGAGATGAAGATTTCAGAGCTGACAGACAGCCGGAGTTTACGCAAATTGATTGCGAAATGTCCTTTGTTGAAAGAGAAGATATTTTAATCCTTTTTGAAGGTTTGGCAAAATTTTTATTTACGGTAATAAAAGATATAAACTTTACGGAACAATTTCCGAGAATTACATACGATAATGCACTGACTTTATACGGAAGCGACCGCCCGGATATTCGTTTCGACATGAAAATTGCTGATTTAACTGAAACAGTTAAAGGAAATAGTTTTAAAGTTTTTGATGATGCAGAATTTATAGGCGGAATATGTGCAGAAGGTTTGGCTAACTATTCTCGTAAACAAACCGACAACCTTATAAAATGGGTACAAAGACCCCAAATAGGAGCAAAGGGCTTAGTGTTTGCAAAATATAATGAAGACGGGACATTTAAATCTTCTGTTGATAAGTTTTATTCGCAAGAAAGCTTAAAAAAATGGGCAAGTACAATGAATGCAAAACCCGGAGATTTGATGTTACTTATGTCCGGTAATAAAAAGAAAACACTTTTAGCTTTGGGCGAATTACGTTTAGAAATGGGAACAAGGTTAGAGTTTCGAGATGACAATAAATTTGCACCATTATGGGTTATTGATTTTCCCTTATTTGAAAAAGAAGAAGAAACCGGACAATTACATGCAGTGCATCACCCGTTTACATCTCCGAAAAAAGACCAATTTGACTTAATTGATACAAACCCGGAAGCAATAAAAGCCGAGGCTTATGACTTAGTCATAAACGGAAATGAAATAGGCGGAGGTTCAATAAGGATACACGATACCGAGCTTCAAAAAAAGGTGTTTAAAATTCTTGGCTTTACAGAAGAAGGGGCAAAAGCACAGTTCGGGTTTTTAATGGATGCCTTTAAATACGGAGCTCCTCCTCACGGTGGAATTGCATTCGGTTTTGACAGGTGGGTTGCCTTGTTTAACGGTTCAGAATCAATAAGGGATATAATTGCTTTTCCGAAAAATAATGCCGGGCGAGATATTATGATTGATGCTCCTGCAAAAATAGATGCAGAACAATTAAGAGATTTAAATTTGTCCGTTGTGAAAAACTAATTTTGTTTTTGCCTGAAAACCAATGCTTAATTTACGACACAGCAAATGTTAGTTGTTATGTTGCAAGATTTCTGCTTTAAAAAAGGTTTAATTGTTTCCTGTTTTTCGCACTTTGCTAAAAAAAGCTTTGTAAATCTTTATTTATAAGGGGTAGTTTTGTGAAATGGGTGTCCCGTGCTATATTTGTACATGTTTTTGAGAAAAAAGAAAAATAAATCGGGTA
>JAKISF010000063.1 GCA_021648725.1 Bacteroidales bacterium
CATCTTGCCGACAAAGATAATAAGTTAATTTATTGTAGCAAAATTATTTATATATTTTTTAGATTTTATTTTCTTGCCCACACTTTTGTCTCAAAACCTGAGCCTTTGCCTATAAACAAAGGGGTAGGCAGGTTTTAGGCTGATGAACTTCCGATATAAAATACAAAGCTAAAGGCGAAGTTTGCAACTTCGATTTAGCACTATCCTAAAAACTGTGTAAAGTTGATTTCCCTCTTTCCCTTATTTTTCGAAAAATAAGGGAAAGAGGGAAAATTATTATATTTATCAACTAAAACACAGAATCATGACAAAAGAAGAATTATTAAACAGTGATTTTTTAAAGCAATTTAAAGACCCCGCCGGTGCTCGTTTGCAACGAGTGCCTTATCTGCATGCTGTTAACATATAATCTATTTTTATTCATTAATTACAAGTTATTTGTTGTGCCGATTATAAAACAATATCAATCATACTATCTAGAATCTGCATAATTTCGAGCTGAACTGAATAAATAATCTTCCGGATGTTCCACAATCAATTCTTTAACCGGATTTTGATGAATAAAGTCTAATTTACGCCATTGCAAACAATTACCGGTAAGAGTATTGAATAGTAATCCTATTTTTGTCATTCAACAGTTTTTTCAATAACGAAATTAAAGTATTTTTGCAATTATAATAGTTTCTGATGCATATTTTTTACACCCCCGACATATTAAGCGATACATATACACTTTCGCAGGAAGAATCTAAGCATTGCATAAAAGTGTTAAGATTAAAAAACGGAGATAAAATACAACTGATTAACGGAAAGGGGAAATTGTTTGTAACCGAAATTACGGATGATAATCCTAAAAAATGTTCGATTAAGGTGGTTGATATTCGAAAAAAAGAAAGACGAAAAGAATATTGTTTTCAAATAGCTGTTGCTCCTACAAAAAATATCAGTCGTTTTGAGTTTTTTCTTGAAAAAGCAACGGAAATAGGCGTTGATGAAATTATACCGTTTATCAGTCGTTATTCGGAAAGAAAAACTGTTAAACCCGAACGGCTCGATAAAGTAATTATTTCAGCAACTAAGCAATCAAAGGCTTTTTTTAAACCGGTATTAAATGAATTAAAAAGTTTTGTTGAAATAATCAATTCCGATTTTGAAGGTGAAAAATATATTGCACATTGTTACGATTCGGATACTAAAAAGCATATAAAAGAAGTTTACGAAAAGGGGAAAGATGTATTAATTTTAATCGGTCCGGAAGGTGACTTCTCAAAAGAAGAAGTGCAAAAAGCTGTGTCAAAAGGTTATATGGAAGTAAGTCTTTCGGATGCTCGTTTAAGAACAGAAACTGCCGGTATTGTGGCTTGTCAAATTATTGATTTTATGAATTTTTAAAGTTAAAAGTAAAGGAATGTATTTAAAGCGATTTTTATCAGTATTATTTTTAATTATTTTCAGCTTTTTTGTGCTTTCAGCACAAACTTATAAAATAGCTTTGCTGAAATACAACGGCGGCGGTGATTGGTATGCTAATCCGACTTCTTTACCTAATCTTATTGATTTTTGCAATAAAAACTTAAAAACTAATATTGAAAAAGAACCGGTTACGGTTGAAGCAGGCAGTCCCGAAATTTTTAATTATCCTTTTTTACATATGACCGGACACGGAAATGTTATTTTTTCAAATTCTGAAATACGAAATTTACGAAATTATTTAATCGGCGGCGGTTTTTTACATATTGATGATAATTACGGTATGGATAAATACATTCGCAGAGAATTAAAGAAACTTTTTCCGGATAATAACTTAATTGAATTGCCTTTTAATCATGAAATTTTTCATCAAAGCCATAATTTTAAAAACGGTTTGCCGAAAATACATGAACATGACGGAAAACAACCGCAAGCATTCGGAATTATTATTGAAAACAGATTAGTTTGCCTTTATACATACGAATGTGATTTAGGTGACGGCTGGGAAGACGAAGAAGTTCATAAAGATTCGTATGAAACAAGAACAAAAGCTTTAAAAATGGGTGCAAATATAATTCAATATGCATTTACTAAATAAATTGCATATTTTTCCTGTAAAATTATTGTCTTTAAAAAAATATTTATACTTTTGCAGCCTTTAAAACTAGAATATTTAAAAAAAAAATAACGATGGATTTATTAAAAATTGTTGAAAGCGAATTTGCAAAAGATCTTGACTATCCTGAATTTGGTGCAGGTGACACAATTACAGTAAGTTACAAGATTATAGAAGGTGAGAAAGAAAGAATTCAAGATTACAGAGGAATTGTAATTCAACGAAAAGGAGAAGGAACAACAAAAACTTTTACGGTAAGAAAATCTACCGGAGGGATTGGTGTTGAAAGAATTTTCCCGTTATATTCCCCTTCTGTTGATAAAATAGTTGTTAATAAGAAAGGTAAAGTTCGAAGAGCAAGAATATTCTACCTTAGGAAATTAACAGGGAAAAAAGCAAGAATTAAAGAAAGAAGATTCTAAATATTTAAAAAGGCTTCAAAAATTTGAAGCCTTTTTTTATTGTTCTCTTGCAAAGCTGATTACTTTATAAACTTTTCCTTCTGAATTTTTAACCGGAACGTAAATACTGTATATTCGAACTAAGGCATTTTCAACATTAATAACTTGCTCAAATTCCATTTGTTTACCTCTTTTTAGTTCCCTCCAAAATTTATTAAAAGATTCTTTGTTTTGAATTTCAGAACTGAAACTTCCTTGAACTTTACCTATTATATCTTGCTTTTCCTTTCTTAATAATTTTAAAAAATTATCACTGATGTCAGTAACTCTTCCGTTTAAATCAAATTGAGCAATATTTGCAACAGAATAAACAGCATTAAAAGTATTAGTAATCTCTTCTAACTTAATATTTAATTCTTCTGTTGATGCTTGCATTTCTTCAATATTCTGTCTTATTTCTTCCTCCTGAGAAGCTGCTTGTTCCGACTTAATTTTTGTTTCTCGAAGTAATTCTGCAGTTCTTACATTTATTTTCACCATTTGAATTGCAGATGCAATACTTTCACTAATTTGCTCGACCAAATCAATTTTATATTGTTCAATACCTTGAAAAGATGCCAGTTCAACAACCCCGAATACTTCTTCATGGAAAATAAGAGGTACTAATAATAATGTTGCGGGATTTTCTTCGCCTAAACCTGACGTAATACTTAAATATTTTTCAGGTATTTTAGACATAAAAATTGTTTCTTTTTCTAATATACATCTGCCTACAAGACCAACCCCCCAAGGAATCTTCTTTTTCAACATTTTTCTTCTGCTGTAAGCATAACTTGCTAAAAGTTCAATATATTTATTATTATCAGCATCTTCATTAATAATAAATAATCCGCCTTGGTTTGCATCAATATAATTTACCAAATCACTTATAATTGCATAAGCCAGCTCTTCCAAATTATCCGAATGCTCCCTTATAATTTCAGAAAACTTAGCAGCACCGATTGTTGCCCACTTCTGTTTTTCATCAATCTCTTTTCTTTTTATATCTGTTTCTTGGGCTTGTTCCAAACTTGCTTTCATATCAAGTAAAGAATTGGCTATTCTGTCCTCATCTGTAAGTGACTTATAATCAACATTAAAATTGCCCTTTGTGATTTCTTCAATAAATGAAGCTGTTTTATCTAAGTTTAAATTAATTGTATTTATTGAATCGTTTATTTCGGCAATTTCATCATTCTCGGAAGTTTCCAAATCTTTTATTTCTGACACTTTTCCTGTTGCCATCGCAGTCAGCACAGTTGATGTATTTTTAATTCGTTTCAAATATTTTTCAGAAATTATAAGAATAATAATACATAAAACTAATAAAGTTAAAACAGACAAAATAATAAATCGAAAATTAAACTTGCTTAATAAACTGTTAAATTTATTTGTAGAACTTATTACAATTAATGATAGGTTTGTAGATTTTGATTTGAACTTTAATTGACTAATATTTATATGATACCTTTTCTTATTTTGCTTACTGTAAAAAACAAAACTTTTATCTAACTGATTAACTGAATTTTTAACAGCATTTTTTAAATCGTTATTTTCATCATTAAAGAAGATTGTATTTTTTATATTAAACAACTCATTATTAAAAGAAAGCATTAAGTCTAAATCTAAACTCTCATCTTTAATTTCTGTATCATCAAATATTTTTTTAAAATTAAAATCTATTCCCGCAATTCCTACAATTTCATTGTTTTTATAAATCGGGGCTGCAAGAGAAAAAAGAAAGTTATTTTCATCTTTATATTTATCTTTTTTATGAGAAAATAATTTGATTTCTTCCGGTGTATTTTTTATAATAATGTAAATCTCATTATAAAAGTTATCATCACCGATTATTTTATTTTTGTATTTAATTTCATTTTCAATTCTTGAATATTGACTTATTATTCCGTTTTCTTTCTCATCTTTAAAAAGCACCCAAACAGAAGAAAAGTCTTGGTGATTTACAATTACATTCTTCAACACATTTAATTGAGATTCATTTAACTCGGAACTGTTAATCTTTGTGTTTTCAAAAAAAACTTTAACAGAGTTAATTACTTCAATATCATTTGAAATCTTTTCATTTGCAGTTATCGTATAATTTTCAGCAGTTTTTGAAGAAACTGTTTCAATAGTACTGTCATTATAAGAAGTAATGTTACTTAATATTAATACATATATCAAAACAAATAAACAAATTAACGGTAAAATTATAAATATTATCAATTTTGATTTTATACTCAAATTCATATTTCTAAATTTTATAAGCAACTAGTAATATGCAAATTAAGACACTATAAGTTTTCAGTAATATATTTTTGCAATTTACATAAAAGTTATTTGCTGATTTTTACAGAAATTTCTTTTTTATTCTTATTCTCACTTTATACAAAATTACATTTTAATTTTTAATGAACAAACTTTAAGTCTTTACAAGTCACTTTCATCCGAAAGTTTTTCAAAATTAGTTAAATTTATCTTGTAAGCCCAATAAAATAGGTTAGGTTCTTTTGTTTTTCAAGAAAATAAGTCTGTCTGAAAATAGATTTTCTTCTGTGGCTTGCCTCTTACTCTTTTGACCTCTTTGCTGATGTGGTTACATACATAGTAGTCTAATGTCAGATAAAATGATAAATATATTCTGATTTTTTCTGCAAAAT
>JAKISF010000064.1 GCA_021648725.1 Bacteroidales bacterium
AATTACATATACATTACCGGAATCAAAACAAACTAAATCAAAAATACCGGAAATGGACGAAGATCAAACCGAATTATCCGAAATTATTAATCGGAATTTTTAGGGTGTTGCAAAGACGAAAACAGGAAAAGATATCCTGTATTGGAAAAAACACCTTACTTCCCGATTGCCGTTTAATAATTTTGTTTAAAAACATCAAATAATATACTCAAAATTAAGCTATTTTTTTTAATTTTGAGAACTCAAATTATTTGGAAAGATTCCAAATAAGAAAAATAAATATTTGAAGAATTTAAAATATATAACATTATGGCAAAAGTAAAAGGTGCAATAATCGTTGATACAGAACGATGCAAAGGTTGTAATCTTTGCGTTGTAGCTTGTCCTACGGATGTAATTGCATTAAATGAACAAGTAAACGGAAAAGGATTTAATCCTGCATTTCCTGAAAATCACAGTGCTTGTACCGCGTGTATGAGTTGCTCAATGGTTTGTCCGGATATGTGTATCACTGTCTATAGATACAAACCGCAATAAGAATCAGTTTAACTCAAATTTGAAAAAGAGAATGGAAGAATTTAAATTAATGAAAGGCAACGAAGCAATAGCAGAAGCTGCCATAAGAGAAGGAGTTGACGGATACTTTGGTTATCCTATTACTCCGCAATCAGAAGTTATTGAATATTTAATGCTTGAAGAACCGTACAAAACAACAGGAATGGTTGTTTTACAAGCAGAAAGTGAAATAGGTGCTATAAATATGGTTTACGGTGCGGCAGGTGCAGGGAAAAAAGCTATGACTTCGTCATCGAGCCCCGGAATAAGCCTTAAACAAGAAGGAATTTCATACATGGCAGGTTCTGAACTACCCTGTGTTATTGTTAATGTTGTCAGAGGCGGTCCGGGACTAGGGACTATACAACCTTCACAAGCAGATTATTTTCAAACAGTAAAAGGCGGAGGACACGGAGATTACAGACTTATTGTTTTAGCACCGGCATCCGTTCAGGAAATGGCAGATTTCGTTGAAGATGGTTTTGATTTAGCTTTTAAATACAGAACTCCGATGATGATATTATCCGACGGTTTAATCGGACAAATGATGGAAAAGGTAAAACTTAAACCACAAAAAACCAGATTAACCGAAGCCGAAATCAGGGCTAAATACGGAGACTGGGCAACTATAGGACATAAGCCTTCTGAACGTAATATTATTACTTCATTAGAGCTTAAATCAGAACGTCAAGAAAAGCATAATCACAAATTGCAGGCAAAGTACAGAGAGATTGAAAAAAATGAAATAAGATACGAAAAAATAAACTGCGAAAACGCTGATTATCTATTAGTTGCATACGGTTCAAGTGCAAGAATTTGTCAAAAAACAATTCAACTCGGTAAAGAAAAAGGTATTAATATCGGTTTAATAAGACCGATTACACTTTGGCCCTTCCCGAGCAAAGTAATTAATGACGCAGCGGATAAAGTTAAAGGAATTTTATCGGTAGAATTAAGTGCAGGACAAATGGTTGAAGATGTCAGATTAGCTGTTAACGGAAAAGTAAAAGTTGAACATTACGGACGATTCGGAGGTATGATTCATTCTCCCGATGAAGTTCTTGAAGCATTAGAACAAAAAATAATAGGAGGATAAAACTATGTCAGAAATTATAACACCCGAAGAAATAATAAAAAAAGGAACATTAGTTTTTGAGAAAACAAAACTGATGACCGATGCAAACTTATCTTATTGTCCGGGATGCGGACACGGAGTTGCACACAGAATTACAATGGAAGTTCTGGAAGAAATGGGAATAGGAGATCAAACAATAGGTATTGCTCCCGTCGGATGTTCCGTTCTTGCTTACGATTTTATGAATATTGATATGCAACAAGCAGCTCACGGAAGAGCTCCGGCAGTTGCAACCGGTATAAAACGCCTTTTTCCCGAAAAATATGTTTTTACCTATCAAGGTGACGGAGATTTAGCAGCCATCGGTACAAATGAAACAATTCATGCGTGTAACAGAGGTGAAAATATCGTAATTATTTTTATTAATAACGGAATTTACGGAATGACGGGAGGGCAAATGGCTCCGACTACTCTTGCAGGGATGAAATCATCAACTTCGCCTTACGGAAGAGACCTTGGTATGACAGGACATCCGATTAAGATTACTGAATTAGTCGCTAACTTACCCGGTGTCTGTTTTGCAACAAGGCAAGCAGTTCATAAACCCGGCTTAGTGCGAAAAGCAAAAAAAGCAATTAAAAAAGCATTTGAAAACCAAAGAGATAAAAAAGGTTTGTCAATTGTTGAAATTGTTTCAAATTGTAACTCAGGTTGGAAAATGACCCCGGTAAAATCAAATGAATGGTTAGAAGAAAATATGTTGCCTGTATTTCCTCTCGGAGATATTAAAGGATAATTCTTAAATATAAAATTAAAAAGAAATGACAGAAGAAATTATTATAGCAGGATTCGGCGGGCAAGGTGTTCTCTCAATGGGAAAAATCTTAGCTTATTCCGGAATAATGCAAGACAAAGAAGTTAGTTGGATGCCTTCATACGGACCCGAAATGCGAGGTGGAACTGCAAATGTTACCGTTATTTTAAGCGATGAAAGAATCAGTTCTCCCGTATTAAGATATTATGATACTGCAATTGTATTGAATCAACCTTCGATGGATAAATTTGAAGAAACCGTTAAACCCGGAGGTTTATTGCTTTATGATCCTAACGGAATTATACATCCGCCTACAAGAAAAGATATTAATATATATAAAATTGAAGGAGCTTTTGAAGCATCAAAAATGAAGAGTTCAAAAACATTTAATATGATTGTTTTGGGTGCATATTTAAAAATTAAGCCGGTTGTTGAAATGGAAAATATCTTGAAAGGTTTAAAAAAATCATTACCCGAAAGGCATCATCATTTAATACCGCTTAACGAAGATGCAATCAAGGTCGGTCTTGCAAAAGTTGAAGAAATACAAACAGCTTAGGATAATGAAAGACTTGCAAATTGCAGGTCTTTTTTTTATCTCTTATATCATACTGAAAAATTATTATCTTTACAAAAACAAATTATTTAATTAAATTATGGAAAATATGAAAAAACTTTTATTTGCACTGATATTTGCGGCATTTTTATTCGGCTGTAAATCAGAAGACACAAACAATGATGACACTCCTAATGATACTACAACTGTTGTTGTTACGGACAAAACAAATGAAAATACAGATACAACAGAAATTGTTTTAAGCGATGAAGAAGCAGAGGTTAAATCTGACGAAATTCTAAAAAAAACAGAGGACATTAACAATAAATTAGATGATATTTTAAATAACTAAAATTATACTAAAAATGAAAAAAGTAATATACATAATGATGATTGCTGTTTTTGTTATTTTTTCAGGGCAAGCAATAGCTCAAAAAACAAATGATAAAGGCGGAAGTAAAACTAAAAAAGAACAAAAATATAATCCTGATAACAATAAATCAGACGAAGTAAAAGAAAAGGAAAAAGATAAAAAAGAAAAAGAACTCAGAGAAAAAGATAAAAAAGAACGAGAAAGAAAAGAACGAGAAAGAAAAGAAAAACAGAATAAAGAAAGAAAAGAAAAGAAAAATGACTCTAAAGTTAAATCTGATGATGACAATGATAACGATGATTTTGACAAACCCGAAAAAAAACTTGAAAAAGCTGACGACAATATAGAGCGAGCTAAAACAAAGATTAAAAAAGCTTATGAACATATAGAAAAACAAAGAGAAAACTCCCAAATATCAGAAGAACAGTACCTTAAAAAGAAATCTGAAATTAAAGAACTGGAAAAAGAATTAGATAAGCTCGAAGGAGAGAAATTAGATATTAAAAAACATTACAAAAAAAATAAGACAGAATAAAAAAATCCCGTTTTAATAAAAGTGTAAAGTCGATTATATAAATCGGCTTTATGCACTTCTACGGATAACATCTTTTTCCGCAAAAATAAAGTTTATTCTAAAAGAAAGGCTATGGTTTAGGTATTCTGTGAATTATTGTTTATTTTTACAAAAAAACCTGATATGGATATAGCTATATTAAAATCACAATTTACAGATTTGGATATTTGCGCACAAGAACAGCTGATAGACGAGCTCACACTGATAAAAGACGATTCAAATTATAATTTATTAACCAATGTCGTTTAGTTAAGGATTAATCATAACTGTGTAAAAATAAGAAAAATATAATAAAAAGTTCTTTGAAATTTTGCTTTTTAAAAATAGTATTTATTTTTACGGTATATATAGGGGGTAAGT
>JAKISF010000065.1 GCA_021648725.1 Bacteroidales bacterium
GTTTTATGCTATAAATATATAAAAAGCATTGCACTTATACAAATATTTCAACATGTTTTTTGCTATTATTTTGCTGTGCCTCAAATAATTATGTTCATCTAATTTAAAAATCAGCAAGCCCTAATTATGTATCAGAAGTTTGTTATGAGGTTTGAAAGTACAACAAAATGTTATATTTTGGGTTTAATGCCGCAGTTGACCTTTAATGCAATTTATTTCTCTTAATCAAATAGGGAATAAGAATTTCTTTAAAATCAGACTTAACATCTGCCTGAACAAAGTCAATTTTATATTGCCCGCATTTTAATTTTAAATTTTCTTTAAATAAACCGGAAGAGTTTAAATAATAATCACGAACTTCATTCGGATTCAGTTTAATACTTTCTCCTGTTTCCATATCAATAAATTTATACGGACGATTATTGTATTTGAACTCGCCTTCATGTTCTTTATCAGTTACATGAAATAAAATAACATCGTGTTTGCTGTGTTTTAAATGTTGTAATGCAGAAAAAAGTTTTTCGGGATTTTCACTGCTGAACATATCACTGAAAATAATTACTAAAGAACGTTTATGTATTTGATCCGAAATATGATGCAATAATTCGGCGGGTTTGCTTTTTTTGTTCAATTTATTTTCGGCAGACATTAAATTATTAAGTTGAGCATAAAGCATTCGAGAATGCACCGAAGACATTTTTGTTTGTGTATGCAATTCAATTTCATCGGAAAAGAAAGTTAAGCCTGCGGCATCTCTTTGTTTCCTTAACAAATGAATTAAAGAAGCCGCACTGAATATTGAAAACATTAATTTACTTTGAATACTTTTATTTTTATAAGGAAACAACATTGAAGAAGATGTATCAATAATAATACGACTTCGTAAGTTAGTTTCTTCTTCAAAACGTTTAACGAAAAGTTTATCTGTACGACCATATAACTTCCAGTCGATAAAACGAACTGATTCGCCTTTGTTGTATAAACGATGTTCTGCAAACTCAACCGAAAAACCGTGAAACGGACTTTTGTGTAAGCCAGTAATAAACCCTTCAACAACTTGTTTTGCCAAAAGTTCTAAATTTTCAAATTGTTTAAGTTCGCTTATGTCATCGATGTTTTTCAAGAAGAATTGTTAAAATGAAAAAAATAAAAGTTATCGGATGAATATTTTTACAAAATCTAATGTGAAACATTAAATCAACAATTTATCTGATAACTGAAAGAGAAATTTATTCTGCAATTTATAAAATAGGTTCTAATTTATCAACAAACTTCTTTTTAGCAACGGCACCTACCTGTTTGTCAACAACTTCACCGTTTTTAATAAAAAGTACCGTAGGTATGTTTCTTATTCCGTATTTCATTGCTGTTTGTCTGTTTGAATCAATATCTAATTTTACCATTAATGCTCTTCCTTCATATTCTTCCGAAAGCTCTTCTAAGATAGGATGTATCATTTTACACGGTCCGCACCAAACAGCCCACAAATCTACCACTACCGGTATGTTTGATTGTAGTACAACTTCATCAAAGTTTTTATCTGTTACTTCTAATACTGCCATAATTATAGTTTTAATTTAGTTTAAAATATTTTCTTTTTTGCAAAAATAAAAAAAACCGTAATCTTTATATCAGAAAACGGTTTATTTTAAATTGTATTATATAACATTAAAAAACATTACCAACTACTTCCGGCACCTCCGCCTCCGGAACTTCCTCCGCCCCAAGATGAACTTCCGCCCGATGACCAAGATGAACTTCCGCCGGATGACCACGAACTTGAACTTGATGATGAGGTTTTTGTTTTTTTCGGAATAATATATGTTACTGTTCTGGAATGTCCGCAATTTGTACACTTGTAGTATTTTTCACCTTTTCCCGAGCTTGAATATGTTGCTGAGGATATTACTTTATCATAAACTTTGTAGTATGTTTTATATTTGCATTTCGGACAGGAATTATATTTAGAAAACCATCTTTTATAACTTTGAATTAAAACATCGCCCTCTTCTCCTGATATCCAAACATCATAATCAACGGATTTTACTTTTTCTTCTGCAACTTGTCCTTTTTCTAAATACCTGTCATCTTCTGTTTCTGTAAGTTTGTGCATAACAAGTCCTGTTTTTGCACTTATTCTGGGTGTGTTCCTCCATTTTTCACTAATTTTTATTACAAAAAAATAAATAGCTATAAACGGAACAGGAAACAAAATAAACCAGATATATAACCTGAATATTCTGATTGTTTGGTATCTGGCAAAATAATCTTTGTTTATTATGCTTATGATAAATAGGAGAAAAAATAAGCCTACGGCAAATGCAAGAATTCGTAAATAGTAATAAATTTCTTTGTAGTATCTTCCGTAAAAACCGGAATGATTATAGTGTTGATAATCATGATCGTAATTATAATTATCAGTATTAGGAGTACTTTCGGTATCAGCAGGAGTTATTTCTTCTGCTCTTCCCATAAATATCTGAACAATCTCTGTTGTGCCGTCAATAATTCCTTGCCCGTAGTTGCCCTTTTTGAACTTTGGTACCATAAATTTTTGTTGGATTTCATAGCATTTTGCATCAGAAAGAATTTGTTCGATACCGTAACCTGTTTCAAATTCAATACGCCTTTGATCCATTACAAACAGAATCAATAAACCGTTATCAGTTTCGGCATTACCGATACCCCAAAAGTTAAATAATTCAGTTGCAAAGGTTTTAGGTGTTTCATTTCCTATTGATTGAAGCATAACAACAGCAATTTCTGCTTTTGAAGAATCTTGAACTTCTTGAATAATGCTGTCAAGGTAAGTAACTTCGATTTCCGTGAGAATAGTATCCGGGTTTGCAACAAATCCGGCACCCGTTGTTTTAGGGTTAGGCACTGTTTTTACCGTCCATTGCGAAAACCCGATAAAATTAAGAAGCAATAAAATGCTTGTGAGAAATATTATTTTTTTCATTTTAGTTGTTTTAGTGTTAATTGCCTTTAAAATATGGTTTTATTTTGAATTCCGGAAAATCTTCGGCTTTCTTTTTTACCAAAATATTGTAATTTTTAACAGCATCGTTGTAGCGTTTCCCTTCAACAGCTATTCTGTTATAAGAGCCTTCAATTTGAATTAAAACCGTTTTAATGTTTGATGAATTGTTTTTTGAAGAAATTAAATTTGTTAAAGTTTGATATTTTGATTGTAATTCTGCCTGAAGGTTTATTTGTTCATCAGAAGAAGATTCATTTATTTTTTTCTTTAATGTTTCAATTTCATTTTTAAGATTATTTATTTCGGCATCTTCCGAGTCTATTAATGAAAATAATTGCGGTATAATTTTATCTCTTCTTGAAATAATATTTTCAACTTGTGCCCATTTTGCATTTACTGCTTCTTCGGCATCAATTAATTCGAATTTAACGGTTTCATCAACTTTTTTTTCTTTTTCGGGAGATAAGAAAATAATTGAAAGAGTAGCAATTATTATGCCTGCGGCAATTGCTGCAATTTTTAGAATTTTGTTTTTTTGAGCTTTTTCTTTAGTTTTATACTTGTTCAAAAGAGCTAATATTTCTATTGCTCTGTTTTCGGCAGGAGCCATTCTTAAAACTTCTTTTGCATGTTTTTCTGCTTTTATAAGAAAATCTTCATCGTCTTCGGTTTCGTATATTTTTAAAGCGGAGTCTGCCATTAAAATAATTGCTTGAGTAAGATGGGGGTTTATTGAGGCGGCAGATTCGGCAGTTGAATACGCATCTTTGAAATTTTTGTAGTAGAAATGATTTTGCGCTAATTTAAGTTCATTATCAGCCTTTTGCATCATTTGCTCCCATTCTTCTTCTGTTACGCCCAAACTTAAATCAACTTCTTTAAGTTCTTCAAGTGTAAGCATTTTTTCTCTTTCGCTGTTTTGAATAGAAATTACTTTATCTATATGTTTGTTCAGTTTTTCGTCAAAGTTGCTCATGTTTTTATTTTATCAGGTTTTAATTTTGTGTTTTTTTGATTTGAAAAATCTTTATTGCAATTAGGACAAAAATAATAATACCCTAATTCTACTTTACGAAGTTAAAAAAATGCTCGAAATAATGAAAAAAAGTTGTTAGTTTGATTGTAAATTGTTAATTTAGAACAAATTATACAAGCTATTAATATCGCTGATTTTATTTGATAAA
>JAKISF010000066.1 GCA_021648725.1 Bacteroidales bacterium
AAACATCGGCAAAAGAAACCTTATTCTATGAATTACAAAAGGTTATGACAGATTATTAACTAAACGACATTGGGTCATAATTTATAAAATACTTTTCACAAAATCACCAACTATTTTTGACCACATTACCTGTAAAACCTACTTTCTGATAATTGAGTATATTATAAAATCAGAGACCGGTTTAAATTATTTATTTCCTCAAAGATAAATTCTGTTTTAGTTTAAAGTATTGTTAATATCTGCTTTCAAATCTTCGATATCTTCAATCCCAACAGAAAAACGTACTAAGCCGTCGGATAAACCAATTTTTTTTCTTTCTTCTGCCGGAATAGAAGCATGCGTCATACTCGCAGGGTGGTCAACAAGAGATTCTATTCCTCCTAAACTCTCTGCCAACGAGAAATATTTAAAAGAGCTCATTATTTTTTTTGTTTCTTCTAATGTCATATCAAATTCCACGGAAACAATTCCGCTGAAACCGCTCATTTGTTTTTTTGCAATAACATAATTAGGGTGTGATTCTAAACCCGGGTAATAAACCTTCTTAACTTTTGGATGGTTTTTAAAGAAATTTGCCAGAGCAAACGCATTTTGTCCGTGTTTTTCCATTCTTACACCCAAGGTTTTTATTCCTCTGCTTCCGAGCCAAACATCAAAAGGGCTCGGGTTAAGTCCGATTGCCATTCTTGCAAAGTCTATTTTTTCTTTAAATTCAGGATTATTAGTAATAACAACCCCGCCAACTATATCAGAATGCCCGCCTATATACTTAGTTGTGCTGTGCAATACGATATCTGCTCCTAAATCCATCGGATTCTGAAAATACGGAGTAGCAAAAGTGTTATCTACCACACTTATTACACCATATTTTCTTGCCGTTTCTGTTACTTTTTCAATATCTGTTATTTTCAGAAGAGGGTTTGTGGGAGATTCAATAAAAACCATTTTCGGTTTTAATTTTAAGGCATTGTTTACCTCTTGTAAATCTTGGGTATTAATTGTTTTAAAACTAATGCCGTAGTTCGAGAAAATCCGTTTAAATAAACGGTAAGAACCACCGTATATGTCGGCTGTTCCTATTACAGAATCTCCGGCTTTCAGCATTGATATAATCCCGGTTAAACCTCCTAGTCCTGAAGAAAAGACAGTTGCAAATTTACCGTTTTCTAAAGAAGCCAAAGTTGCTTCAATATTTGAAAAATTCGGATTTCCGGCACGAGTGTAGTCATATCCTTTGTGTTGTGCAGGAGCGTCTTGAATGTATGTAGAAGTCATATAAATAGGCGGAATAATCGCTCCTGTTGCTTCATCGGGTTTTTGTCCTATATGTATTGATTTTGTTGAAAATTTCATTTTACTATACTAAAAGTTATTATAAATAAATAATTGTGTATTTTTATTGGCAGATTACAGTTTAAATCCGTTTTTAATCATCCATTCATCATTGTAGAATTTACTCAGGTATTTAACACCGTTATCCGGAATAATTGTAACAATTACAGACGGAACAGTTAAGCTTGCTGCTAACTTAAGGGCAGCCCATACATTTGCTCCGCCGGTTCCGCCTCCTAATATTCCTTCTTTTCGGGCTAACAGGCGTGCTGTTTCAAATGCATCTTGATCGGTAAATTGAATCATTTCATCAACTAAACTAAAATCCATTGCTTTAGCAATATGATCTTCTCCCACACCTTCAACAAAATAAGTTCCGATTGCATCATTATTAATTTTCTTTGTTTTAAAATAATCGTAGTATATCGAACCTACCGGATCGGGCATTAAAGAAAAAACCTCAGGTTTCTTTTCTTTTAAAAAACGACTGACTCCGCTTATTGTTCCTCCGGTGCTTCCTGATGCCACATAATGTGTAATTTTTCCTCCGGTTTGCTCCCATATTTCCGGTCCTGTCGTTAAATAATGTGCTTCAGGGTTTAATAAATTATCATACTGATTAATTCTGAAGCTGCCTTTTATTTCTTCAGAAATTCGCTTTGCGGTATTTACATAATGTTCCGGCGAATCAGGAGCCGCCGATGTAGGAGTTACAACAATTTCTGCCCCTAAAGCTTTTAATGTGTTTTGTTTTTCTGTACTGACTTTATCCGGCATAGTTAATATGGCTCTGTAACCCTTTATTGCAGCAATTGTTGCAACAGCAGCTCCGGTATTTCCTGATGTGTTCTCAACAATTGTTCCTCCTTTTTTTAACAGCCCGCGATTTTCGGCATCTTCAATAATATGTTTAACTATTCTGTCTTTAATACTTCCGCTAGGGTTGAAGAACTCCAGTTTAGCATAAATCTCAATATGCTTATAAGGGTTTATGTTAATTAATTTTACTAATGGTGTATTTCCTACCGTGTTTTCTATATTCATTTGTATATAATTTAAAAAGTACAAAGGTAACAATTATCTGGTATTTATTTTAAGCTTGTTAATTTATTGTCAGAGCAAACTCATACTTTTTTAATTGAAAATACTTTCAAAAATTGTCTTTTTTCTTATTAATTATTTGCATATTAGCCTGTTAGCCAAATAGCTAAAAGGCATGAAAAAAGACAATAAACTAGTGGGCATTTTTGGCAGTACAGACGGCCCCGGAAGCCATGTAAACCAACTTCACAAACTAAATGGCACCCTCCTAATTGGCATGGTCTCAGTTGTTTGCGGGGCTGAAACACAGAAGCAAATGGTAGGGTTTGCGAATTCAAAAGTGGGTTTT